>JADLCA010000153.1 GCA_020847495.1 Candidatus Hydrogenedentota bacterium
ACACGCGGGGCTGCTGACACCCAAGTACGCGCACAGGAAACGCAGTGAAAACTCGCCGACCTGGCCTCGCGTGACGTGAACCCGAGGGAAGGGCGGATAACACCCCATCCGCCCTTCCCCCTCAGGTTACCGAGTGAGTCGAATCGGTCCTTCTCACTCCGCGACTGGGAGCATATTCAGTCAAAAGTGAAGGTTATGGCTGTCGTGTTTGAAATACTGATGATGGACGTGCAAAGGAACTGTCCGGTTCATAGGATTCCGGTCCAGTTTCTAACCCAGCAGGAAGCGCAACGGCACGCCGATTCTCTCGCCAACCGCGCCAATCATGCGTCGGCCAATTACCGGTATGTGGTGTGCCCGCTCGATCCGGAGGCCGAACCGGACCGCGGAAGCGTCATGATTCCGCCCGCACTGATGCGGCCCAAGGCCTGAGAGCGCAATATCCCTCCGTTGGTTCAGTTCCTCTTTTCAGCTATCATCTCGTCCATCGCGCGATCGCGTCCGTGCGCCGGCATGGAACGCCATGAACGTGCACGGCATCATTCATTTGCGCCAAGGTGCGCAGGCTGCGAGAGGGTCCATTCATGCGCCATGTACCAATGTTCTTGTTGGGATTCGCGTTATCGCTGCTACCAGCAACCGCGTCCATGACGGACGCCATCGAGCTTTCCACGGCAACGGTCGTCGTGCACGATGGCCGTGAGACCTCTGGCGGTTACGTCGCCGCGACGGTGCTCGTGGAGGAATTGGAAAAGCGCACGGGGATACGCCTACCGGTGAGCACCCGATGGCCGGAGAGCGGCCCGGTGATCGAGATCGTGGCGGGCAAGAAGGAGGCGCCCCGCAAGTTTGACCCTCTGTTCGCATTGCTGACCAAGCCGGAATCGTACGGCATCTCCACGACATTCGCAGCGCGTACCCCACCATCACCTGATGCTTCCAACATCATGATTCTCGGCGCGGACGCGCGGGGCGCGCTCTTCGGTGTAGGACATCTACTCAGGAAACTGGAGTGGCGCCAGGGCTCCGTGACCCTGCCCGCTCCGCTCAACGTGACCTGCGTGCCAGAGTATCCGATCCGCGGGCACCAATTGGGCTACCGCGCGACCGCCAACTCGTATGACGCCTGGGATCCAGCGCAATACGACCAGTACATCCGCGAGCTGGCGCTCTTTGGGACCAACGCCATCGAAGCAATCCCCGTGCAGGACGAACGCCCCATCGTGGGCAAGACTCCGCGCGAAGAGATGGACGCCGCCATGAGCACCATCTGCGACAAATACGGCTTGGCCTTCTGGGTGTGGACACCCGCGACCTTCGACCTCAACGATCAAAAGCTGCGTGCGGAATCACTCGCTGAGTTCGAGCGCCTGTATAAGCAGTGGAAGCGTCTGGACGCGGTCTTCTTCCCGGGCGGTGATCCTGGGGACAATCCGGCGAACCTCGTGATGCCGTATCTGGACGACCTTTCCGCCATCCTCGCCAAGCACCATCCCAAGGCGAAGATATGGGTTTCGCTCCAGGGCTTCGATGAGACGCAGGTGGACGCGTTCTATGCGTGGGTGAACGCGCATCACCCCGTGTGGATGGGCGGCGTGGTGGCCGGGCCGTCGAGCCCGTCGATTCGCGACACGCGCGTACGGCTGTCGAGCGAATACGGCATTCGGCACTATCCCGACATCACGCATGTGGTCCGCGCGCAGTATCCCGCGCATTGGATTGATCCGGCGTTCGCGTTCACCCTCGGACGCGAGCCCGTGAATCCGCGGCCTGTGTTCTACCGCACTGTGCACAACAATCTCGCGCCGTACACGAGTGGCTTTCTCACCTATTCGGACGGCATCCACGACGACGTGAACAAGTTTGTGTGGAGCGCGTTGGGCTGGGACACGCAGGCGGACCTGCGCGAAGTGCTGATGGACTACTCCAGGCTCTTCTTCGGACCCGATGTCGCGCAAGGGGCTGCCGACGGCATCTTCGCGTTGGAGCGCAATTGGGAAGGTTCGCTCGCGCTAAACGGCGCCGTGGACGCCACGCTGGCACACTGGCAGGGTTTGGAGGCCACGGCGCCGCAGTTGGCGGGCAACTGGCGTTGGCAGATGAACCTGTTGCGGGCCAACTATGACGCGTACGTGCGCCATAGGCTGATCCACGAAACGGCGCTCGAGGAAGAGGCCAACGCGCGCATGCTGGAGGCAGCGAGTGCGGGCGCGAACTACGCGATGGACGCCGCGCTCGCCGCATTGCAGCGCGCGGACACCGAGAAGGTCCGGCCCGAGTTGCGCCAGCGTGTCGAGGAGTTATGCGCGGCGTTGTGGAAGTCCATCGGGTTTCAAACGAGTGTGGAGAAGTATCAGGCCATCGCGCCGGAACGCGGGGCCGTGCTGGATTATGTGGACTATCCGCTGAACAACCGGTGGTGGTTGGAAGACGAGATCGCCAAGGCGCGCGGGATGGCGACGGAAGAAGAGAAAGTCGCGCATCTCCGCATGCTCGCGATGTGGGAGCACCCGGGGCCCGGCAGCTTCTACGACGACATCGGCAACGTGGCGCAATCGTCGCACGTGATTCGCTCGGAACCCGTGAACTCGCTCGTGGAACCGGATCGCGCGACGGTGCCCGACTTCATGTGGTGGGACAGCGGCAAGCGGCGCGTCCGCCAATCATGGATGAGCAAGATGGATTGGCCGGAGGGCCTGCGGTATCTGGGTCTGGATCCCGAGGCCGACTACGTGTTGCGCACGACGGGCCTGAGTCAGTGCCAACCCCGTGCCAATGGGGAACGGCTCGCCCCTACGCTGGATGGCAAGGAAATAGGCGAGATCAAGGAATTCCCGATCCCGAAGCGGCTGCACCGCGAGCGCGTACTCACCATCACGTTTGACGTGCCCTACGAACCCGGGATCAACTGGCGCCAGGCGTCACGCCTCAGCGAGGCGTGGTTGATAAGGAAATAGGCACCGCACGTCCAAAGAAGGGAAAGCATGGGAGATTAGCCGATACTCCTGTCCCATAACTCCCATGCTTTCCATAGTTCCCATTCTTGGGCGCCACGGCGCCGCCAGCCCCTTACTCCGCGCGGAGGATAAGCACCCAATCGTGGACTTCCGGCGGGAAGGGCGGGATCCATGCGCCTTCGCCGTCGGGTTTGATGGGGCCGAGATCGATCTCGACGCCGGTGCAGGGATCGAACCAAGCGGCGCGGTAACGCGCGTCTTCAAGGTGCTTCACTTTGGGCGCGTTCCAGCAATGGGGTGAGTAGATGAGGCGCAGCTTCCCCGGAATGCCGGCCGCGATGGTTCCGTAGGGGTCATTTTCTTTCTTGGATTCGACGATCCATTCCGGGTGCGATTCCAACTGCCACCAGGGGAGCCCGCGCAGCAGCTTAGCGCCATATCCCACTTGCGCGGAGCCGGGCAACTGCGCCGCATCCTGCCAGGGCGTGCTGCCCCAGGAACGCCCGTGCGGCGAGGGTCCGTAGGGCTTCTCGCGCGTGTTCAATTGCCAGATGCCGTTTGCGCCGTAGGTGAAACCCGCGGCGCCGTTCAGCATCGTGTGATAGAAATCGAGCCGCTGAATGTTCTGCCAGCAGCGGCCCATAATCCCTTCGTAGTTCACCTCGGAGTTGATCACGGGCATGACCAGTTCCGCCCCCACCGATTGCCGCACGCATTTGATGACATTGGGCACGCTGTCGATGTCGCCGTGGCCGGTCTGCAGCATCTCGAAGTCCATGAGCGTGGGGTCTTCCACCTGCTCGCGTCCGAACTGGGTGGGGTGAATGCCGATCGGATTGCGGTATCCGTCGATTTTGCGCACGTGCGCCATGACCTCCGTCCAACCCTTCTTCTGGGCCGCGGCGTCCGCTTCGCGATTCTCGCTGAGGTAATAAGGCATTACCCCTTCGCCGCAGATACACCACGCAACCGGGTACGCACCGTACCGCGCGACGAGATAGCGCCAGAAGCGCTTGACCTTGTCCACGCCGAGCTGCGGCAAGTAGTAGCCCCACATGCCGACGATGCACGGCATGAGGCCGCAGTCGACGAGGTGCGCGATCTTGCGATCGGCGAAGTCATAGTACGAGGGATTGATACGCGCGAAGCCTTCTTCAAACGGGAAGCCCGCCTCGTTGCGCCCGCGCTCGTCCCACGCGTCCATATCGGGATAGGGGCCCGCGATGATCTGGATGACCGAGAAACCCTTGTTGACGCGATCCTCGGCGAGTTCCTTGAAACCCTTCGGCCAATCGAGACGCGTGGTCAGCCCCATCCACCACGTGTCGCCCAGCCAGAGGAAGGGGGTGCCGTCCGCGTGTTCGAGATAGCGCTTGTTCGCGGAAGCCTTGACACGGCCATGCAGCAAGAGGGGATTGTCTCCCTCGGCGGCGGTCACGGTGACGGCAGCTTTGCGCGCATGCAGGCCCGTGTCGCCCATCTGATTCGACGAGGACTCCAATTGGTACTCGCCTGGTTGGCCGCCCGCGAAGCGGAACACCCAACGATTGCCGCCCGCCCAGAAGGCGGGAGACGTGAAGGTCGTGCCATCCGGACGCGTGCAGGTGACATCGACTTCGACCTCGTTGTACGGATCGGCATACGACTGTGACGACTGCCACTCGAGTTCAACCACATGATGCTGCCGCGTCTTGATGTGCGTGGCCTTCGTAGCCGCGGCTGCGGCGCCGGCCAGTAAAGTACTCGCGGCTGCCGTCGATACGCTTGCCTGTTTCAAGAAGTCGCGTCGATTCACAGGTGAGTCCATCGGTCTTCGCTCCTTTTGGCATCGTTTGGTTTGGCGTGCGGCACTACGCGTTTCCTATTCTATCGCGGACTCCACAAGAAGACCCTGCGGTGCAAACCGCCGCGGGGGTTGCGTCCGGGGATCTCCGTGTCGACGAGAATGGCAACGTGGTTGGTCTCGCCGGGCCGGATGAGATCGGTGACATCGACATCGAAGGGCGCCGTGTCTTCTTGAAAGCCGAGACGCCAATGGCGCGTCATCTCGAAGGGACGCATCACGCCGTTCACCCACACCCAGACACCGATGTTGTAGACGCCGCCCACGGTGAGCCGGTACCGCGTGCCCAAAGGCGCGGCGGGCACTTCGAAGCGTGTCCGGTACCAGGCCTTGCCCCAGTATCCCCAACCGGTTTCGTCTTGCCACCCCTGATTCTCCCAGTACGTCGTCACGTCGATTGGTGTCCAGCCGCCTTCATCATCCGGCAGGTACCAGCGGTAAAGGATGCCCATATCCTTGGGATCGGGTTTGAACTCCCACTCGCGCGGGAGCATGGTGACGAGCGCGCCTTTGGCGCCGCCCGTGCAGTCGGCGAAGCGCTGATACGTCGCCCGGTGGTATTCGACGCTCGAGGTGTGATCTCTCGCGATGTCCGAGGAGCGCGGGATGAAACCCGTGTGGATGCTCTCCGCCTCTTCACGGATGGCGAGCATGCGGTCCGCATGCGCGACGGCCTTTGTGAACTCGCCTTCGGCCGCGGCGTCTTCCATGTCGAGAAACGTCATCATGTGATCATGCGTGAGGCGAAGCATGTGCACGCGTTGCTGTGTGGCTTCGCCTTGTGCGGCTCCTTCCGCTTTGGCCATAAGGCGGTCGAGCTTCTCGCGCACCGGCGGCAATATGCTGCGCCACTGCATGAGTCGCCCCCAGGTTTCGTGGGTAGAGGAGTTTTCCACCACCTTGTCCAGTGTCCAGATGTACTTCTCGACCGGGTTGGCCGCGTCCTTGTAGAAGCGCTGGCAGTACTCATGCACCAGGTCCTCGACGCGGGCGTCCACATCCCACATGAGCTGGGCGCGCACGTAGTAGTTGAGGTGCGTGACCATCCACGAGTTCGAGCCTTCCGTCCAGAAGCCCCAGATGCCGCGCTCTTTGAAGTAGGGCAAGTCATGCTCAAGGCAGTGCAGAGTGGGGAAGGGCAGGTTCTCCAAGGCCTTCGCGGGGTCGTAGTCGTAAATGAAGACACAATCCAGCGCATCCGTCCAGCGGTTCAAAACCTGCATGTAGGTGCTCCGCTGCCAGCAGCGCGGGTCGCCCGTGCGATGAATCGAGCATGCGGCGATCACGGCGGACTGAATGCCGAGGTTTGGAGACAGCGACGCGAATATCTCCGGTGGACGCACGCGATTCGCGTAGCCATTGGTGAGTACCCAGCGCTCCGGGAATTCCTTGTAGACTTCCGCCGCGATCTTGTTTGCAAACGAAAACCACAGGTCGGTCAGACTGGGATCGCCATAGCCCTTACCGCTGAAGCCCGGATAGTAGCGCTGGCACCGTTCGCAGTGGCACATGGGAAACCCGTCCGGCGGCGCGAATCCAAAGCTCAAGACCTCGGGGTCTTCGCGAAAAGCGCGTTTGATGGTCTCGACGCCGATGCGCACTGCCTCAGGCTCGGACATGCACAACATGTCCTTCTGACGCTGGCCATTCTTGTCGAGGGCGTAGATCTCCGGGTGGCTCTCGAAGTACTGGTCGGGTGGCGCGAGGCGGATCACCGAACCGTCGCCGGGAAGGCTGAGGGAGAGTCCGTTGAGTTTGTTGCGAGCATACCACTGTTTGAATTCGGCGCGGTCCGTTTCGCTCGCGGGCATCCATCCCGCATACCAGAGATTTCGAATCCGAAAACTCGGATGCTCGACGCGATCCAACGGGCCCACGGCGATGGTTCTCGTGTCGGGCAAGACCTCCCCGTACTCGCCCGGGAAATACCAGCGGCAGCCGAGATCCTGTTCGAGGAAGTCGTATACGGCGAAGAGAGTGCCGCGGTAATTCCAGTCCTCGTTGCCTGCAAGAACCAGCGCGTTCCCCACGGTCTTGATGACGAGACATTCCTCATTCATCTGGGGCGTGTGTCCAGAGGGCAGTTCGATGCCCAGGGCCGATACGGCAGCGCTCCGGCCCACCAGGATGCGGTTGCCGGAAACGGGCTCGCCTTCGTGTTGGATTGGTAACGTCGCTCCGGAGATCTTCGCGAGGTAGTCCCGCAACACCGCCGCCGCCTCCTGCGCTTGTGGAGACGGGTTATCAGCCAGGACGATGGTGGCGTTGGGCGCGCCGTTGTCCACGAGGACTACCTGGCCAAAACCAGGCACCGCAAGGAACAACGCGGCCACGAACCAGGGAAACAGACGGAAATGCAATCGATGATTCATGACAAAAGCTCTCCCCGGGAAAAGTCACTCGATACGGCCATGGGAATCCTAGCACGGAACGCCCAAATGAAGAAGTTCATCGACCGATTGCCGACTTACACGGACTTACACGGACACACACGGTCCGATTGGTCCGATTGGTCCGATCCGCCCGATGGGGCAAAGCCCCCTTGACAGAACGGCCGTCGCATGGCACAATGTGAATAGGTATTCACATTGGTGTGCATATGGCGCGGAAAGTTCAAACACAGATCCGGCAGGAGCAGATCGCCGAGGCGGCGCTCGAAGTGGTGCGGGCCCACGGGTTGCGCGGACTCAGCATGGAGCGCGTGGCCCGGCAGGTCGGCATCGTGCCGTCGGCCTTGTACCGGCACTACAAGGGCAAGGGCGACATCTTTGACGCGATGATCGATCTCATCCGGCAGAAGTTGGGGGAGCTGACGGCCGGCATCGCCGAGGAACCCATCCCGCCCGTGGACCGGATACGGGCCCTGCTGGCGCGCCACGTTGCGCTTGTCCAGCATTTTCAGGCCATTCCGCGGGTGCTGTTCTCGGACGAGACCTGGCTGGGCCACCCCGCGCGGAAGGCGCGCCTGTACGAGACTATCAGCATGTATCTCGCGTTTGTGGCGCATCTAGTGCGCGAAGCCCAGGAAGAGGGCAGTATCCGGCGGGACGTGTCCGCAGACACGATCGCGGTGATGTATTTGGGGTTGTTTCAGTCGGGGGCGGTTCTCATGTTCATGAGCGACGGGGGATTCGATGTGGCGCGGCACTTGGAACGCGCCTGGGTGGCCTTTCTGGGCGGCATCAGCGCAAGTACAGAAAATGTGACGGAGCGTTCACAAAAACGAACGAAATCTGGAGCGCACCGATGAAGAAGCGAATCATCCCAGTCGTGATAGTGGTCCTCTTGGGCGCGGGCGCCGCGGGGTATTGGCAATACACGCGGAACGCTGATCGCAACGGAGCCCTGCACGTCTCGGGCAATATCGAACTGACCGACGCCCAGCTCAGTTTCAAGATCCCCGGCCGCCTTCTGGAGCGTCTTGTGGACGAAGGGACGCCCGTCACGCAGGATCAGTTGCTGGCGCGGCTGGACCCCGCCGACCAGGAACTGGCTGTGGCGCAGGCCGAAGCCAATCTGGCCTATGCGAAGGCGGTGCTGGCGGAACTTCTGGCGGGCTCGCGCGAGCAGGAGATCCGGCAGGCCAAGGCAGCCGTAGACCTGGCACGGGCCAGCCTGGAGGAGTTGGAGCGCGGGTCGCGTCCACAGGAGATTGCCAGCGCGGAAGACGCGGTAGCCCAGGCGAAGGCCGAGTCTGAGCGCCTGGAAACCGATCGCAAACGCTACGAGGCCTTGTTGGCGCAGGGCGCCGTCAGCACGCAGCAATACGACGCCATCCGGACGGCGGCGACGGTTGCGGCCGAGCAGTATGCCAGCGCGAAGGAAATGCACGACCTCGTGGTGGAGGGACCCCGCCGCGAGAAGATCGAGCAGGCCCGGGCCGCGCTGAAGCAGGCGGAGGAGCGTTACGCCCTCGTCGCGGAAGGGCCGCGCGTGGAAAGCATCGAGCAGGCGCGGGCCAAGGCCGGCACGGCTGAAGAGCAATTGAAGCAGGCGAAGCAAATGCTCGCGTATACCGAGTTGCACGCGCCCTTTGACGGGATAGTCCTCAGCAAATCCGCGGAGCCGGGCGAGTATCTGAACCCCGGCACTCCCGTGGTGACAGTCGGAGAGATGGACCGTGTTTGGTTGCGGGCATACATCAACGAGACCGACCTGGGCCGCGTCCGGCTCGGGCAGAAAGTGCAGGTCACAACAGACTCCTTCCCCGGCAAGACCTACGAGGGGACGCTGGGCTTCCTCAGCAGCGAGGCGGAGTTCACTCCGAAGACGGTCCAGACTTTTGAAGAGCGTGTGAAGATGGTGTACCGGGTCAAGATCGATCTCGAAAACCCGGACCAGGAACTCAAACTGGGCATGCCGGCCGACGCAGTCATCGAGCCGGCTTCCTGAAGCATGCCGCCTATGGAACCTTCCATCCGAGCGAAGAATCTCACCCGCCGGTTTGGCGAACTGGTGGCCGTGCAAAGTCTCGACTTGCTGGTCCACCCCGGCGAGATATTCGGCCTCGTGGGTCCGGACGGGGCGGGCAAATCCACGACCTTGCGCATGCTGGCGGGCATCCTGGATCCCACCGAGGGCGATGCGTGGATTCGCGGTTATCATTGCGCCACCGATTCGGGGCGGGTGAAAGACCACCTCGCCTACATGAGTCAGCGCTTCGGCCTCTACACGGACCTGACCGTTGAGGAGAATATCGCGTTCTACGCGGATCTCTATGGAGTCCCGCGCAAGGGCCGTGACGCGCGCATGAACGAATTGCTCGACTTCAGCGCCATGCGGCCTTTCCGGAAACGCAGGGCGGGGGCGCTGTCGGGGGGAATGAAGCAGAAGCTGCAACTGGTCTGCGCGCTCATCCACACGCCGAATGTTCTTCTGCTCGACGAACCGACCAATGGCGTGGACCCGGTGAGCCGGCGCGATTTCTGGCGCATCCTCTACCGATTGCTGAAGCAAGACGTGGCGATCCTGGTCTCCACGGCCTATCTTGACGAAGCGGAGCGGTGCAGCCGCGTGGGCCTGCTCAATCAAGGCAAATTGTTCGCAACCGGCACCCCGGATGAGGTGAAACAGCTCATGCACGGCGCCTTGCTGGCCGTGCGCAGTCCGCGGGCGCGCGCGGTCAGCCGTGTGCTGCGCGACAGCCTTGCGTGCGAGAGCGTGAACGTCTTCGGCGACACCGTGCACATCGTGACGAAAGAGCCGGACACAACGCGCGAAGAAGCACGCCGCCTGATCGAGGGCGAAGGTCTGCCGCTGGAAGACATCCGCGAACAGGAGGCCTCGCTCGAAGACGTGTTCGTCAGCGTGTTGAGCACCGAGGGGAC
>JADLCA010000154.1 GCA_020847495.1 Candidatus Hydrogenedentota bacterium
GCAGAAGCTGCCGACCTGCGCGGTATCAACACGCTGATGTGCGATTTTTTTGAGAACCCTGAGTTCGTCCAGGATACTTTTGAATTTGTCCTGGAAATGGGATTGCGTTTTGCCCAGGCCCAGGTGGATGCCGGGGCTGACATCATTGGAGTAGGCGATGCCGCGGCTTCGCTCGTGGGACCCGGAATCTACACCGAGTTCGTGTGGCCGTACGAGAAGAAACTCGTCGATGGACTTCACGCCATGGGCACGCGCGTCCGGCTTCATATCTGTGGGGATACGCGGCCGATACTTGCGGGCATGGGGGCGTTGGGTTGCGATATCGTCGATTTGGATTATATGGTGCCACTGGTGGAGGCACGCGCCGCGATGGGCCCCCAGCAGGTGCTCCTGGGCAATCTCGATCCCGTGTCCTGCCTCCGGGGCGGTACGCCGGAGTCCATAACACGCGCCGTGGCGCAGTGCCACGCCGAGGCAGGTCCGAAGTACATCGTGGGTGCGGGCGGCGAGGTTGTGCGCGATACGCCTGATGCAACCCTTCACGCTCTCTGCGAGTATGCCCGCACACACTGACCCGCCGTTTGCGTTCAGGATTCTTCGGGCACTTCCCCAATAGAGTCCAATCGGCGCTTCGCCTCCGCGTATAGCTCCGCGGAAAGCGGACCTCGCCGTGCGGCTTCCACGTTCTCCCGCAGGTGCTCTGGCAGCAAGGTACCGACAATGGTCGTATGGCAATGCGGATGGCTCAACGTGAAGCGAAGCAGGAAGGCAGTTCTGGATTCACCATTTTCCCGCAGTTCATCCAGGTTCGCTTTCTTGAACTTCTCCCATCGCTCTTCATTTGAGCCACCCTGCGCAACGCCCGGCTCGCCGCGAGCGGCTCCGCCGCGGATGATGATACCCGCCCCCGCCTCGGCTGCTTTGGTAATGAGGTTTTCGTGGCGGCGCTCCAACGCAGAATATGGAATCTGAAACACGTCAAAGACCCCCCACTCGATGTAGGTGGCCAAGTGCGGACTCGTGCTGGAACAGCCAATGAACCGAGTGGCACCCATCGCCTGAATTTCCCTCAGGGTCTCAACAAGTTTGAACTCTTCCGCCTGCTCCACAGTCGGGTTGTGGAGTTGCAGCAGGTCAACATGTGGGATCTGCATCTTGAGCAGGGAATCGGCAATGTTGCGGAGCAGGTTGTCCCGGGTCCAGTAATGAGGTGTCTCGTCGTGGTCTCCGGCGTACGTCATGTGACAGCCGCACTTGGTGGCCAGGAAGAACGCATTCCGGCGGTTGACGAGATGGCGGCCGATATAGAGTTCGCTCTTGCCGTAGTCATTGGCGGTGTCAACGAAGTTGATCCCCGCGTCAATCACCGCGTTCAGGATGACATTGGCTTGGCTGTCGTCGCAGGGGCGTCCATTCCAAATGCGTTCGCCTCGCACCTCCATGGCGCCGTGTCCCAATTGCGTGACTTCCAACCCCGTCCGGCCCAGCGCACGTTTTGGCAGACTCATGCTGATCCTCCTCTGTCGTCCACGCCGTGTTCTGCAGCGGAATTCCTGTTATTCTAATGGAATGCACGGCTAAACAGAAACGGATCGTTCCTTCGGGGTCCGGCAGGTACATCTTGCGTGTCAGTGAACCCGGTAAGTTTGCCGCGAGCAGAGGGAGGGCCACACAATGTTGCACCTGACAGTTGTCGATTCCGCAACGCACCATCCAATCCCTTGCCGGGTGCATCTGAAGAACGCGGAGGGGCTGCCCCAAAAGGCCGATGACCTTCCTTTCTTTCACGATCATCTTGTCTGTCCAGGTCAGACGAGTATCGAGCTCTCCGCGGGCACGTACTCTTACGAAATCGAGCGCGGCCCGGAGTACCGGCCCGTAGCCGGAACCGTGAGGCTTGGCTCCGGTCAGGACTACCACCTTGAGCACGCATTACGGCGCCTTGTCGATCTTCCCGGCAGAAACTGGTACCCCGGGGACTTGCACGTGCACCGGCCTACCGAGCACATCGAGCAGCTCATGCGTGCCGAGGACCTGTATGTGGCCCCTGTAATCACGTGGTGGAACAAGAAGAGCCTCTGGAATGAACGGCAAATACCGCCCGATCCACTGCTCGTGTTCGATTGCACGCGTTACGCGCATCTCATGGCTGGTGAGGATGAGCGGAACGGCGGCGCCTTTATGTACTTCAACCGCCCGGTCCCGCTCGAAATCGCTCACGCAGACAAAGAGTGGCCGTCCCCAATGACGTTTCTCGAGTCCAAGGGTGAAGATACCTGGATCGATATCGAGAAGCCTTTTTGGTGGGATGTTCCCTTGGCACTGGCACTTGGCTTCGGCGACTCGATTGGCCTTGCGAACAACCACATGTGCCGCAGCTCGATGTACGAGTCTGAGGCGTGGGGAAAACCACGCGACACGGAACGTCTGCCGCCGCCGCGAGGCAACGGATTCTGGTCGCAGGAGGTCTACTACCACGTTCTGAACTGCGGATTTCGGATTCCGCCTTCCGCGGGAAGCGCATCGGGCGTGTTGCCCAATCCACTGGGATACAATCGTGTCTACGTGTACGTGCGCGGGGAGTTCTCACACGAAAAATGGTGGGAGGCCCTGCGGGCAGGCCGGTGTTTCGTCACGAACGGTCCGCTTCTGCTCGCGCGCGCAGCGGGTGAACTTCCGGGGCATGTGTTCCAATCGGAATCCGCATTCGAAATCCCGGTCACGGCCGAGTTGACGGGCAACGATCCTGTTCCGGCCATCGAGATTGTGCAGAACGGTACCGTGACGCACACAATCCCATTCGAAGAGTGGGCACGGACGGGTACGCTGGGCAAGGTCCAATTCGAACGCAGCGGCTGGTTTCTCGCGCGGGCCATCACGGCGCGCACGAATACCTTTCGCTTTGCATCATCCGCGCCATATTACGTCGAAGTGGGGGACGCCCCCCGCCGCGTCAGCCGGACCTCGGCTGCTTTCTTCCGCGATTGGGTGCGCGAACGCGCATCCCGCGTCGAGTTGGCAGACCCTGCCCAACGAGCCGAAGTGCTCCACTACCACGAGCGCGCCGTCGCGTATTGGGAAGGCTTGGTCAAGCGTGCGAATGCGGACTGATCGCGTGCTTCAACCCGCCTTCGCGCGCTGCGCGGGCAACCAGCGGTCCAGCAGGTCGCGGCAATTGATGATTTTCTCCAGCGAATCCACCGGGACGTAGAAGTAGTGATTTGACGCCTCGAATCCGATGCGCGAATCAGCACGCTGGATGGCGTACATGCGCCGTGCCAAGTCGATCTCTTCCTTCAAGACCCGTTCGATGCCGTCCAATGCCTGCTTCGCGGGTTCTCCCGTCGCTTGCGCGGCGAGTTGATCGCGCGCCACCACGAACTGCACCTGGTTCGCCACGCTGCGGAAATGAATGGACGAGGCTTCTATGACCTGCATCTCTTTGCGCAGCGCCGGGGAGGGAACATCTCCCGCTGCCTCGCGCAGGGTCTTCAATGCCGCGTCAAATCCGTCCGCGATCTTCAAGAATTGCCCGCTGAACACATCCGGCGGATAGATCGACCGCCACGCGGCGAGATCATCGTACGGAATTCCCACCATACTGGCCCTGTACCCCGTTGGCGACTCCCACAGGAGATTCGTGGGACCCACTTGCAGCGGCGCGCTGTACACAGTGCCGCCGTTGTAAGGGAACTCGCTGAAGGCGGCACTGCACGTTTTCCACGCCGCAACGACGGCCGGGGCAACATCCTTTCCGTACCGCCGCTGCGCGACTGTCAGTAGGGCTTGGTCCGTTGAGATGGCATTCTGATCGGCACGGCCGATTTCCGAGACGACTTCCAAGTTTGGCGACGGATACCCCCCCAGTGTCCAGCCCAGCATCAGCCCGTCCACTCCAGCACCCCGCAGGTTGGCCGCGTGCTTGGCCACATTTTCCACGGCAGGGATGTACGGCACCGCCGACAGCTCCCACGTGTTCCCGGCCTGAATCTTCGCGATGGCCCTCATGCCGCGCGCCCGGGCCGCGGCCCAGTGCTTCGTGGCACGCGGGCCCGGCCCAATTGTGGAGATGGAGTACTCGCCAACGACCCCGTCGATGCCGCCGCGCTTAATCGGAATGCTCCATTCGCTCACGCTCATCAGCGAGACGCTGGTGGGCAGCGCGTTGATCGTGTCCACGGCCCAGTCATCCTGCCAACCCCAGTCCCACGCGATCAGGCGTGTGCCAGTGCCCGCGGCGTCGATACCCGCCTGGATGGCACCGTTCATCTCCGCGATGACCTCCGCCGGGGTGCGCTTTCCGCAGCGTGGGCACTGGGCTCCGTTGTGATGCGACCAGCAGTTGGTCAGATTCTCCGACGCGGTAATTGTGAAGAATCCCGCGAGATCGGGTACCGCCTTGTTGATGGAGGCGATGGCATTGGTGATGTACGCGCGCACCTCGGGGACGCTCGTACACATGGCCGCATAGTCGCCTTCGGAGACGCCCTTGAGCTCCGGGTGTGATTCAAAAAAAGCCTGCTGCATGGCGCGCGGCTCATTGAGATAAAGGTAAACGCCCATGCCATGCTTGCGCGCGCGCTCGACGAGCGTGCGGAGGTTGGTCAGACGCTCCTCGTAGCGCGCGCTCAACGCCACGTCCCACGGATAGGGAGCAAGCTTGTAAAGAACCGCCTGCAGCCACACACCATTGGCGCCCGCCGCCGCCATCCGCGCCAGGTATCCATCCGGATACGGATCGGCCTCCGGATCAAGCAGAGGGTCCCCGTACAATGCGAAATAGGAATAGCAGTAGCGAGGGTCGAAGCCGCTGCCCGCGGGCGCGGGGGACTCCGCCGGCGCCTGCGATAGTGCTTCCACGAATCCGAACAGGGGATCGCTCACAGTCCCCATTCCCTGCGGGAAGTTCTCTCCCAGGATTCGTGCGATTGCCCCTTCTCGCTCTACTGCCACCTCGCTTGGCGGGGAGTACTTCAGCGGCGCGCACTGAGGTTTCAGGCTACCCAATTTGATATAGAGAAAATCGTCTTCCCGCAGCGTAAAGGCAAGTTCCTCTTCGTTCCACCCCAGGAGGTCCAGCATTTGCTCGTACTGCAGCAAATGCCAGTTCCGGCGGATGACCGTAATGTAGCTGCGCCGCCTCTGGTTTTCAGTAATGACCGGCGGTTCGCCCAA
>JADLCA010000155.1 GCA_020847495.1 Candidatus Hydrogenedentota bacterium
GCCGGCTCCTCGCGTTGGTACAGCCGATCCGCGTTGCTCACGAGCCGGCAGGG
This sequence comes from Candidatus Hydrogenedentota bacterium, assembly GCA_020847495.1. Classification (GTDB taxonomy): domain Bacteria; phylum Hydrogenedentota; class Hydrogenedentia; order Hydrogenedentales; family SLHB01; genus JAHDWY01. The sequence continues at coordinate 54 of JADLCA010000155.1, forward strand.
ATGCCGGCGCTCCTGATAGACACTCACTTCTTGTATGGCTCTCAAGTAGTCTCTTCGGGAAGCAAGGATTGGAAGAAAGAAGAACTATACGCAGGCCTGGCAAGGACGTGTGGCACAGGCGCCCTCGCCTGTGTCTTTTGCCTTCCGCTACTCCCACTCGATCGTGCCGGGGGGCTTGCTGGTGATGTCGTAGAGCACGCGGTTGATGTGCTTCACTTCGTTGCAGATGCGATTCGCGATACGCTGCAGGACCTCGGGCGGGAAGCGGTACCAATCCGCGGTCATGGCGTCTTCGGACGTGACGGCGCGGAGGGAGCACACTTCTTCGTAGGTGCGCTCGTCGCCCTGGACGCCGACGCTGCGCACGGGCAGCAAACACACGAGGGCCTGCCAAATCTCGCCGTACAACCCCGCTTTCGTAATCTCGTCGATGAAAATCGCGTCCGCGTCGCGCAGGGTGTCCAGGCGCTCCTTGCTCACCGCGCCCACGCAACGAACGCCGAGCCCCGGGCCGGGGAAGGGGTGCCGCCAGACGATATCATCGGGCAGCCCGAGTTCCTTGCCTAACGCGCGGACTTCATCCTTGAAGAGTTCGCGCAAGGGTTCAACGAGTTTCAGGTTCATCTGCTCGGGCAGGCCGCCGACATTGTGGTGGCTCTTGATCGTGACCGAAGGGCCGCCGGTGGCGGATACGCTCTCGATCACGTCAGGGTACAGCGTCCCCTGCGCGAGGAACTCGACGTTCTCGAGCCGCGCCGCCTCTTCCTCGAAGACTTCTATGAACAACTTGCCGATAATCTTGCGCTTGTCTTCCGGATCCCTAACGCCAGCCAACGCCTTGAGAAAACGGTCCTCCGCATCGACGTAATGCAGATCGACGTGGAAGTTGTCTCGAAACACCTTCTGCACGAGGTCCGCCTCGCCTTTGCGCAGGAGCCCGTTGTTCACGAAGATGCAGGCGAGCCGGTCGCCGATGGCGCGGTGGATCAACGCCGCCGCGACGCTGCTGTCGACGCCGCCGCTGAGTCCGCACACCACGCGCCCATCGCCCACTTGTTCGCGCACGGCCGCAACGGCGGACTCCACGTACGAGCCCATATTCCAATCCGAAGCGCAACCGCAAATCACATGCACGAAATTCGAGAGCAGCTTTGAGCCTTGGGGCGTGTGAACGACCTCGGGGTGGAATTGCACCCCGTAGAACTTGCGCGTTGCATCGGCAATAGCCGCAAACGCGCAATTCTCCGTCGTGCCGATCGTGTCGAAGCCCGGGGGCAACTTCGTGATCGTGTCGCCGTGGCTCATCCACACCTGCGTGCGCGAGTCCAGTCCATCCAGGAAGCCGGTGCCATCGGTGTGGTTCAAATGCGCGATGCCGTACTCGCGTTTCGCGGCGCGCTCCACCTTGCCGCCCAGCATGTCGGCGAATAGCTGCGTGCCATAACAGATGCCGAGAATCGGCACACCCAGTTTGTACACGCCCGGATCGGGTTTCGGCGCGCCCTCGACATGGACGCTCGCGGGACCTCCGCTGAAAATGATGCCCGCGGGCTCGTGCTTCTGGAGTTCGTTCAGCGGGACATTGAAAGGCAGGATGAGGCTGAAGACATTTGCTTCGCGCACGCGCCGCGCAATGAGCTTGCTGTACTGGGCTCCGAAGTCGAGAACGATGATGGGTCTGTTGTGACGCTGCATAGTGTGCCCCAGGTTGGAGGAACCGGTACTCAGGTCTCCGGGGAGATGTCACTTTCCTTCAACTCGACATCGTGGGCTCCCCCTTCACGAATGCCGATCGCGGAAACGAGCGTGATACGCGCCGTGCGGTGCAGGTCGGGAATGGACAACGCCCCGCAGTTGCACATCGTCGATTTCACCTTGCCCACGGTGAGATCGAGATTGTCCTTCAGGCGGCCTGCGTACGGAACGTACGCATCCACACCTTCTTCAAACGTAAGTTTCGTGTCGCCGCCCACGTCATAGCGCTGCCAGTTGCGGGCGCGGTCCGAACCTTCGCCCCAATACTCTTTCATGTAGTTGCCGCGCACGCGGAGCCTCCGGCCCGGGCTTTCGTCGAAGCGCGCAAAGTAGCGTCCCTGCATGACGAAATCCGCGCCCATGGCCAGGGCCAGCACGACGTGGTAGTCGAGCACGATGCCGCCGTCAGAGCAAATCGGCACGTAAGTGCCGCTTTCTTCGAAGTACTGATCGCGCGCCTTGGCCACTTCGATTACAGAAGTAGCCTGGCCGCGCCCGATGCCTTTCTGTTCGCGCGTGATGCAGATTGATGCCGGGCCAATGCCGACCTTGATGAAGTCGGCGCCCGCCTCCACGAGATAGCGGAATCCCTCTTCCTCGACCACGTTGCCGCCGCCCACTTTCACGTGATCGCCCATTGTGGACTTCACCCAGCGGATGGTCTCGTACTGCCATTCGGAGAACCCATCGGAAGAGTCCACGCACAGGACATCGGCGCCCGCGTCGATCAACGCCGGCACGCGCTCCTTGTAGTCGCGCGAGTTGATGCCCGCGCCCACTACCAGGCGTTTCTCCGCGTCCACGAGTTCGTCGGGGTTTTCCTTGTGCTGGTCGTAGTCCTTGCGAAACACGAGGTAGCGGAGCTGCTGCTCCTTGTTGATGATGGGCAGGCAGTTCAGCTTGTGTTCCCAGATGATCTCGTTGGCCTCGCTGAGCGAGGTGCCTTCCTCGCCGTAGACCAGCTTCTCGAAGGGCGTCATGAATTTCGCTATCGGCGCGTCCCGGCCCGACTTGTGAATGCGGTAGTCACGGCTTGTCAGGATGCCCAGGAGCTTGCCGTTGGCCGAGCCGTCCTCCGTGATCGGAATAGTCGAATGCCCGGTGCGCGCCGTCAGGTCCACCACATCGCCGAGAGTCTGGTCGGGCCTGAGATTCGCATCGCTCGGCACGAAGCCCGCCTTGAACTTCTTCACGCGCCGGACCATCTCCGCCTGCGTCTCAATCGACTGCGAACCAAAAATGAAAGAGATGCCGCCGCAACGTGCCAGAGCAATCGCCATGGTGTCGTTGGAGACCGCCTGCATGATGGCGGACGCGAACGGGATATTCAGGTGGACGGCGGCCTCTTCGCCCTTGTTGAACTTGACCAGAGGGGTGCGCAGGCTCACGTTCGACGGCATGCACTGCTTGGTCGTCCTGTTGGGGATGAGCAGGTACTCGCTGAAGGTGCGCGATGGCTCGTTATAGTATTTCGCCAAGGGCGCCCTCCTCCGGCGGAATCTGCCTGTCTTCCCCTCGCCGGGATAGATCGAGACCGTTTCGGTTGCCTGTGTACATGGGTGCTCGTAGATTCTCTTGGGATGGGAGCATCAGCGGTTCATGCCCCAAATCCCTTTGGATCCGCGTATTATAGGTTTGGCCCCAAGTGCAGTCAAATCAGCGTCCCCATGCGGTCACGCGCATCCCGCAACCATTGCAGCGCAGAGGCGATCACGCGATCCGCGGGAATGCCCGTCATGCACCGGTGATCGGTCGTGCACACGGGTTTCTGGCAGGGACCGCAATCGACGTCGATCCGAATCACCTCGCCGCGCTCGTACGGGCCTTCTGAATACACAGGTGCGGTGGGCCCCATGATGCAGATGGTGGGTACCCTGAAGGCCACCGCCACGTGACGCGAACCGGAGTCGTTGCACACGAGGAGATCCAGTGCCGCGATGGACGCTTTCAGGCCGTCGATGCTCGGCGGCTCGGCGGGCCGCTGCAGCGGGTGCGTTGCCGCGGCCAACACGGCGTCCCGTGTGTTCTCTTCTCCCGGACCTGTGAGCAAGACACAGTGCGCGCCCGCCTGTTCGTGCAGCGCGTCGGCTACGGCCGCATAGCGGTCCGCGGGCCACAGCTTGCTTGGGCCAAACGCCGCGCCTGGAGCGATACCCACAAGAGGGCCGTCGCCCGGGTAGCGTTCGCGCGTGCTCGCCGCGAGTTCCGGATCGACGGCCAGTTCAAGGCCCTTACCATCATCCTCGCATCCCAGCACGCGAACCAGTTCCAGATACTCGCGGGCCATGTAGAGAGGGGCGATGCGCCCTTCCACGCGGTGAGGTTCCACGCGGCGCGTCAGCAAGAGCGAACGCCCGCCCCGCGCGTAGCCCACCCGCTCCGGCGCGCCCGAAAGCCACGCCAAGAGCGCTCCACGAAACGAATGCGGGAAGACAACGGCAGTATCTGGATGGAGGGCCCGGAGCTGAATACGCGCTCGCAGGATTCCAGCCAAGCCATCGCGCCCGCCCAAGGGCTCGGTCCTGGCTATCCATGGCAAGCCGCTCAACAGTGCGCAAGCCGAAGCGCGGCCCGCGGCGATCAGCGCCGCATCCGGATAGCGCCGGTGCAACGCCCGTAGCGCCGGCGTGCACATCGCCACGTCGCCAATCCAATTGGGAATGAGGGCAAGGATGGTTTTCACGGTGTCGAGACTGCTATTCGTCAGTTTGGAGAGTTCCTCTCGGAGGCTTCTGTGCAGGCTCCAAGTGAAGACACAGGCGAGGGCGCCTGTGCCACACGTCTATCTACCACCCAATGCTCGCGTGAAACTCTTGGAGTCCACAAGCAGACCACAGGAAAGGAAGAACCCACCAAGGCCAAGCAAGCGTATGTGGCACAGGCGCCCTCGCCTGTGCCTTCTCTGGATTGGTCCCTCTTCTCCGGTGCGCTCGTATCAGATACGCCAGCGGTGAATGTAAATACCCTAGGGCTTCTCTTGCTTCTCCGAAACACGCTTGCCGAGTTCGGAAACGAACTCCTCCTCGCCGAGGGTCGTCTTGAAAACCTTCTCATGTTCGGAAAGGTGCCGCCGGAAGATGTCTCCGAAGTCGACGATAGCGCGCACCATGACCGCGAAGAAAAAGATGAACAACAGCGACAGCAGCAGCGCAAATTGCCGGGGGTTTTCCTTGACGTGCACGATCTGCAGCCCCAGGAGCAGCGCCACGATAATGGCCAGCAAGAGATAGAAACTCACAGGCCGCCGCCGGTGGGCCTCCTTGAAGGCTCTCCGCAGGTGCATGCCCAGCGTCACCGGACCCTTGGGCTGCTTGCCCTCGTCGGTCATCACCCCCCCCGCGCGCGGGTTCGCGCGCCGCTCAGTTCAGTGGACATCCCCCGCCCTGCATCTGGCCACATGATGCGGCGCCGCACGGCGTCGGGGCCGCCGTGTGACTCCCACTTCCCATCATCGGGGCAAACGCGCTCGCCAGTTTCACGAGGTCCTTCGACCCGCAGGATGGGCACTCGGGTGGCGTCTCGCCCCGCACCAGGATTTCATGCTCTTTGTGGCAGGCGCGGCATTCATACGCAAACAACGGCATGGGAAAACTCTCCATTAAGAAGCGGAAGAATTCGTCATAACTCTACTGAATACTAGCAGATACCGAAGGTTTTCGCAAGGCGGCGCCACGTTCGGTCCCTCCACAACGGAAGTGAGCGGCAACCCAGCTGAGGGATGTGTCCACCACTATATGTCGAAAGGCGTCCCGTAGTCGATAGCTTTGCACAAGCCAATTCTCAGCACAGAAACACCTATCGATAGGGGCAATCAAATGTACAGCCACATCTTCTGGCATATTCCCCGGGAAATAGTTCTTGAGAATAACTTTCGAGACTATTGACAACCGCTATATGTTGTGGTAATCTGACCCCGGTGTCTGGAGCCACTCGTGTGGATCTGGTCAATGACTTCATTGCACCGTGAAGTCATTCCGCAGCCCAGACCATATGGATTCACACAACTTGCTGAGCCGTCTGAGGCCAGGACCGCAGCCCAATGGTTTCAGAGTTTAAGCTCAAGCCGTGACCCTCTTGCGCCAAGATACACGGAACACGGTTTCAGACACTCCCCGCACTGAGCGGCGGGTTCCCAAGGCCCGCCGCTCCCTCCATTTCCAGGCGGCCCTCATCCCTACGGGAGCATGCAGGTTCGTGTTCGTCCGTGTCAGCCGTCCGTGCTTGTCCGTGCCTGCAAGCCGGCATTCCTCTTTCCCGGCCGTTCCCACCATCGATAGCACAGGTAGCATTGCACCAGCGCCGCGCCGGCCGTATCGGCCATGAGGTCGGCAAAGTCGAACTGGCGCATGGGCACGAAGAGCTGGTGAATCTCGTCGGTCAACCCGTAGCCCGCCGCGAACAAGATAGGGAAGAAGCACTGGAACCAAGGAGTCGCGGGCTTCTCCGCGCGGCGGATGCCGACGGACACCACGGCCGCAAGTCCCGCGTACAAGACCAGGTGCGCGGCCTTATCCAAACCCTCAAACATGAACGGCAGCTCAATCTCGCTGGGCTTGGAAGTCGAAGAAAGCCCAAAGATAAAGGCGCAGTACAACGCCGTCGCCACGATATACCGTTTGCTCAACGCGCCACCGCCTTACCTGCGAAACGCCCGGATGCTGATGCCCTGCGGGTCCGGGTCGAACGAGTAGGTGAACCCGTTGATGATGATCCCGTTGCAGACGGTCATGTTGACCGGCATCCAGGGTCCTGGGAAGCCCCCATCGTGAGGTTCCGCTCCCCGAATCTGGCTGAGGTGGATACGGCTGATGGCGGTTCGGGAATGGGCGATGCGCCCCAGCGGGTCGGTCGCAAAGAGGATTGTCGTGCTTCCCCCTCCGGACAACATGTCCGCCAGCAACAGAAACGAGTCCATGGCCTCCTGCTTTTCCAGTTCGAAGAGATACATGGCCATGATGTACGCCTTCGACGAATCGATGAAATAGGGGTAGGCCACTGATGGCAGCAGGCCGTCCGGGTCCGTCTGATAGGCGCCGATCGGCACAATCTGGTAGCGGCGCAGGTACCGTTCCCGTTGGTCGCGGGCGTTGGCGAGGATCACATCGCGCCGCAACCGCAACTCCGGCCTGCGCGCAAACTGGACGTCCTGGATTGCGCGCACGATGCTGGATGCCGTCGAGATCGTGAACAGGGACGAAACCGGCTGCACCCCCATGCGCCCTGGAAACTCCTCGGGATTGGTCGTCACGCCGATGGGGTGCGGCTCCAGATAGACGATCTGGGCCGGGCTCATGAACCGCGCTCCCGGGCCGATCCCCGTGGACGGCGGCACGATGAAGGCCCCGATGTTGTGCAATTCCCCGGGAATCAGGGTGATCAGCAGGTCCAGGCTGCTCAGTTGTCCGGCGTCCAGTGCGCCGTTATCGAAGAGGAGGATGCCGCGGGCCTCCCAGAACAAGCGGGCCGCATCGCGGAAGCCCATGATGTTGCTGACCGTCGGACGCGCCTGGACACTGCCCGCTGCGAAATCGCGCAATGTCAATCCGAACTGGACGTACGTGGGATATCGCTCGGGTGTGGAGGAGACCGCAGAAAGGCTCTTCTCGCCGGTGGCTTTCGCAAGACCGGCGAACACGGTTCCGCGCGCGTTGGCGCTCAGGTTGGGGCCAATGTGGCCTAGCCAACCGAATCCGGCGCTCAGGGTCTCAAACGCGGCGGGGTCGCCCGAAGCCCCCGCGTTGAGGCTGGCCCCGATGGCTTCGCTGGCAAACAGGCCCGAGATCAGGGCGACATGCTGCTGCAGCACACCGGACGAAGACCCGATGGTGTAATCCCAGAAGGAACCGTGGCTGGGCGCGAACGAGCCGCTTTCAAAATAATCCTGGAAGAGCGCCTGCCAATCGCCGGCAACGTACCGCTCGTCCGAGAGTACCTGCGATAGCCGCGAGGCCGCCTCGATATTCTCGGAACGGCTCAATGCGCCCAACGCCGCAAGGAGTTCGCCCTTCAGGTCTTCGCCAAACGCCGCGTTGGCGCTTTGGGCAGCGGCCAACAGCGCCAGCACTATTGTGAACAGCTTTGTCATACATCGCCTCCAGGGAACCCTGGACAGTATGAGGGTTGCGCCCGAGCGGGTCAATTGGGGGGAATCGGACGAATCAGACGAATCAGACCGATCCGACCGATTCTTCTCGGCCCTGCCTGCCCCGTTGTGGGCGCGGGTGCCGATGGCGTACGATGACCTCAAGCACTTTGGGGGTGATCATGAAAGACTACACAGGCACCACACACCAATTGCGCAGCTACATCGCGCCCGCAGCGCCTGCGACGCGCGCACCTTGCGACGGCAGCGAGCCGGACATGCGGATCGAGTTCGGTTTCACGCCCCGCTGGTACCGCGAGGCGTGCGGTATCGACTTCTCGGAGCGCTGGCACCTGGACCCGCTGTACCGGCACGAAACGCTCATTGCCATGCGCAAAGAACTCAACCGGCGCTTTCCGGAGTTGCGGCTCGGCGGCCCTGACCCGGATGCCGCACCCGCCACGATTGACGGGGTCCACGGGGCCTTGGTCATGGCGCAGATCTTTGGCATTGATGGCGACTACTATCCCGACAATTGGCCCGCAGCACAGCACACATACTTGGACGAGGCGCGTATCGCGAAGCTGGAGCCACCGGACCTGCCCAACGTGCCGGTGATCGCGCAGATCCTCGAGCAGATGGATACGATCGAGCACGCGTGCGGCCGCATCGAGGGCTATTTGAATTGGCAAGGCGTGCTCAACAACGCCTTCCGCCTCCGGGGTCCGGAGATCTTCTCAGATCTGATGATGAATCCGGACCTGGCCAAGCATCTTTTCGAGGTCATCGCGCACACGATGATCGCGGGCATGCGCCTCATCTACGCGAGACAGGCCCCCACGGGGTTCGTCGTGCGCCACGCGACCCTGAGCAATTGCGTCGTCAACATGGTCTCGCCGGAACTTTACAGGGAGCACGTGTTCCCCTGGGATCAGTTTATCTCGGAAGCCTTCGACTTCTTCGGCATCCACAATTGCGCGTGGAATGTCGATCCGTACATTGCCGACTACGCCCGTATCGAAAAACTCGGGTATGTGGACATGGGCATCATGTCCGATCTCGAGCAGGCCAGGCGCTTGTGCCCGCACGCGCGCCGCGCGATCATGTACACGCCGGTCGACTTGGTGAACAAATCGCTGGAAGAGCTGCGTGCGGACCTCGTCAATATCCGATTGCACCTGAGTCCGTGCGATATTGTCATGGCCGACATCGACGCCGGCACGGAGGATGCCCGGGTGGTCGCATTTGCACGTCTGGCAGAAGAAACCCTGGCGGTTCAACCAGTCGACTAATGGGGCCCTTGAACGGCTGTGCCGGGGCGAGGTGCGCTTCGCCCC
>JADLCA010000156.1 GCA_020847495.1 Candidatus Hydrogenedentota bacterium
AGAATGCTGCCGCGAAGAACGTCGGCTTTACGCCGCCCGGTGGCGTGACCTTGAGGCACTACTGCGGTGCCACCAGCCACAACGATGGTTCTGGCAACACGCTTCACGCACCCGTAGACGGCGCCGATACTTCCCACTGCTACTTCTATCCACGTGCCTTGTCGTACTGCTACTTCCCGTACGCGGTCGAGTTCACGAAGTTCACGGCAGTCGTTGCTACCGTGGCGGACCAGAAGATCCCGTTTTCGCCCGGCGAGTCGATGGATCGCGTCTATACGATGACGACAGGCGAGTACAATCAGAATCTGACCTGCGCTTCCGGCAACCAGGTCCTGAAGTACAAGGAAGGCGTTGAGCGCTTCCTGATTACTGACATCAACAATCCCGCAGGGGCGGCAAGTGCTCAGTCTACTATCTTCATTGGTGCGGACTACATGTACGGCCGCTACGGCTACACATCTCCGAGCGCGGGTAGTGGGCGTGACCAGCGCCTGAATCACGTGCCCGGCGGCGTCAACATGCTGTTTGCAGACGGCCACGTCGAGTTCGTGAAGTATCCGCAAGAGGCGAACTCCAAGTACTGGTACGTCAGCAAGGAATGTAACTTCTACTTCTAGAATTCATGCTTCTGGGCAGGAGCCCGGCGTAGGCCGGGCTCCCGCCCGCTTCATGCACCAACAGAGAACAGCAATGTGGAGCCGTACGAGCATATGAAATCCCCCTCGTGTTGTGATGTGTTATGTGCACTAGACCGGAATCAGGCGAGGTCCGCCTGGGTCCTCCCGTGGAGGTTGTTTTCGCGCCACATGGTGTTGCTCAGTGCTTGCGTGATAGCCGCACTTGCCCTGTCAGGCTGCGGAGGGCCTGTCGAGCCAGAACTCTCGGCAGTAGACGATGGGTCCATGTCGGTGTTCCAAGCCGCCTCCGATCCGGCGGCGGCTGACATGCTGGAAGCGATTCTCGCCTCAGGATCGGACCCAAACGTCAAGGACGACAGTGGCCTGACTCCTCTTCATTACGCGGTACTCGCCGACAACGGTCCCGCTGTCCGAATCCTCCTGGGCGCGAGTGCCGACCCGGAAATCACGGACTCTGAAGGGTGGACGCCGCGCGATGTGGCGGAAGAACAAGAAAAGCTGAGCGCTCTTCAGGCATTCGACCGGTTCGAGAAGCTGCGATAGCCCTCGGGGGGCTCTCCGGGGGCCGTGGCGGCTGCGAAGCACGTGGCTTCCTCAGAAAGCTGGCGGTCACAGTCACCGGCCCTTCAACCAGCAGTAGATGGCATCGCCGATCTGGCGGTAGCCTTCGGAAGATGGGTGGACGCCGTCGTTCTGGCGCTCGGTGCTGGCCGCCGACTGCGCGTTCCAGGGCACCGATACCACCGGGTAATTGTGCGCGCAATCAAGGTTCGTGAACGCGGGCACGATCGATACCGCCGGGTCCTGGCCTTTTCCATACCGTTCATGCATCGCGCGAACAACGGCGTGCTGGTTGCGCTTGTACTGCCAGCGTGTCTGACCGTTCGCGTACGACGCGCCGAAGGCATCCTGTGACGTGGAAGGCGGCACGGGCGGCAGCAGGCCGATGCGCGTGTCCGGGCTGGCCGAACGGATTGCCGTAATCACTTGATCGAGGTACGTGAACATCTCGTCCATCCTCGCCGTGATGGTTTCGTCCGTTGCGCTGAAGGTGTCGTTGCAGCCGAGGAAGATGGTGACCGCATCCGGGGACTTGCCGCCCGCGACGTCCTGGCAGTAGCGCGCGAAGTCGAGCGCCGGAGTGCCAGCCTCGTTCGGGTACAGGAAGGGGCTGCCGCGCAGCTTCGCTTCGCCCTCGCGCGCCACGCCGGTGTAGTGCGCCGCGAACCGCTGCGCCGTCCATCCCCCGTAGCCCTCGTGGCGGTTCAGCGGGTTCTGCGTGTCCGGGACGTGCGAGCCGATCAAGGTCAGCGCCGGATTGGCGGGAGCGCCGCAGAGTTCCAGCAGACGCGCGGAATAGACCGACGCGTGCGTGAGGCTGTCCCCAATCAGCAAGGCGGAAAGCGGCTGGCCTTCCAGCGCGTTTCGCGGGCACACGATGATGGTGGCCGTGTCGCTGGCGATGATCTGATTGGAAGCGTCCCGCACGTCCAACGCGAACGTGTAGTTGCCAACTTCAGCATCCGCAGGAGTGAAGGTCCAGCGCTCGCTCTGTTGGCGGCCCTTCTCGCAGGTCACGTCAAAGACGAATCCCCCCGGATCCGGCACGAGCACCACGTTGTCGAAGTATACGTTCGTTTCAATCCCGGGCACCGCGTAAAGAGTATCGGGCAGAAACAGGTTCACCGGACCGGGCACGTCTTCCGCCCCGGCCATAGCGGAAAGTGTCAAGATTCCCGCAATTCCTAGAATTGAACGTGACATGCGTGCATTTCCCCTTTCACCGTCGAAGACACAGGCGAGGGCGCCTGTGCCACACGTCTATCTACCGCTCCTCGTTCTTCGGAAACTCTTGAAGTCCTCGCGCAAACACGGACAGCAAGAAAGCAGGTATCCCTACAGACATGGCAAGCGCGTGTGGGACCGGCGCCCTCGCCGGTCTCTTTGTCAGGTATCTTCTCATCTGCGGATTTGCATGCTCGTTGGCCGATCCTTTTACGCCCGGCGCTTGCCGTCGATGAAGACACAGCGCACGCGCACGGCATGGCGCTCCTCTGCGCTGGCCGTGTCAAACACGACGAAGTCGGCCTTCTTCCCTGCTGTCGGAGCATCGAAGCGGCGCCTAAGCCCGAGGAGCCGCGCGGGCACGCTCGATGCGCACGCGAAGGCTTGTTCGAGTGTCAGGTCCGTGTGCCTGGCGGCGTTCACGACGCCTTGCAGCAACTCGAGACTGCTGCCCGCGAGCAGCTCCGTGCCCAACAGACAGATCCGGCCCGAAGGTTGCAGTTCGACGGAAACACCGCCGAGATCGTAGCGCCCGGGTTTCAGTCCGGTGATGTGCACGACGTCCGAGGTGAGGATGGTGCGTTCGGGACCCTTCACGCGAACAAATGTCTTTAACACCGCCTCAGGCAAATGCGCGAGGTCAGCGATCAACGAGCAGCTCAAGCGGTCGTCGGCGAGTTGGGGCCAAATGGGATTCAAGTGACGCTGGATTTGGGCCGCCATTCCATTTCCGAGATGCGTGCACAGCCGCGCGCCCGCGTCCACCGCGCGAGCGATCTGCTCCGCGGTGGCATGATGATGTCCAAGGGAAACCACAACGCCGCGTTTGACGGCCGCCTTGATGAACGGCACCGCGCCTTCGACTTCGGGCGCCACGGTGATGTAGCTGATGCGGCCATCCGCGGCCTTCATGAAACGATCGAACTCGCGCAGATCAGGCGGCCGCACGTGTTCCTTTGCGTGCGCGCCGCGCGGACCGTCCAGCGCGGAGATGTACGGCCCTTCCAGATGCACGCCGGGGACCGCTCGCGCCACGCGGGGGTCGCGCTGCGCCTCCGCGAACACACGGCACCCGTGTTCCATGTCCGCCTGCGCGCCTGTGATGAGCGTGGGAATCCAGTGCGAGACGCCCGACGCGGCCAGCATGTCGCCGATGCGCGCGAAATCTTCCGGCACGACCTTGGGCCCTTGCAGGTTCACACCGCCGATGCCGTTCACCTGGATGTCGAACAACGTCGGCCCAATGATGGCCTCGGCGGAGCCGGCGTCCGGCCGTGTGCGGCCCGCGGGTTTGATGGATGCGACACGGCCATCTTTCACGAGGATGTCCTGCGGCTTGCCTTTGCCGAGGATCCTGCCGCGCACCAGTATCGGTCGTTTGGATTCCGTCTTCGTCATTGCTGCTCCCGCCGATGCCGCGTCTACAGGCTCGTCATGAAATGGATGTAGGTGTCGATGCCTTTGAAGAATTTCGGCAGGTACTGCCGTTCGTTTGGGCCATGAATGCCATCATCCGGCAGCGCGAACCCGAGCATGATCGAATCGGCCTTCAGCTTCTGCTGCATCATGCCGACCACAGGCACGCTGCCGCCCTCGCGTTTGAACACGGGCTTGGATCCGTACACCGTTTCGAGCGCGTTCAGGGCCGCCTGCATGTAGTGCGAATGCCGGTCCATGATGGCGCCCCGTCCGTGCGTCAGTTCGCGGAGCTCCCATTCGACGGTTTTGGGCGCGTGCGCTTCCAGGTAGCGGCAGAGCTGCCCGTGAATCTCGGCTTCATCCTGATCCGCGACGAGGCGCATCGAGAGTTTCGCCATCGCCTTCGCGGGGAGTACGGTTTTCGATCCTTCGCCGGTGAAGCCGCTGAGCATGCCGTTTACCTCGAGCGTGGGCCGCGCGCCGATACGCTCGAGCACGGAGTAGCCCGCCTCGCCCCACAACTCGCGCGCACCCGCGATGACTTTCCACTCATCATCCGTGAGGGGCAGCCGCGCCAGCTCGGCGCGCTCTTCATCGTCGAGAGGGCGCACCTTGTCGTAGAAGCCTGGCAGCGTAACGCGGCCCTGGGCGTCGTGCATACCCGCGATCAACTCGCACAGGACCTGCGCGGGATTGTGCACCGACCCGCCGAACAAGCCCGAGTGCAGGTCCTTCTTCGGACCGCGCACCTCCAGCTCGAAATACGCGAGGCCGCGCAGCGCGTACACGATGGCGGGCACGTCCGCGCGGTGAATTCCGGAGTCGCAGTTCAGCACGAAATCGCAGGCAAGCTGCTCACGGTGCGCGTCGATGAACGCACCGAGATGTTTCGACCCGATCTCTTCTTCGCCCTCGATGAGATACTTGAGCGTGACCGGCAGTCCGCCCTGCTGCGCGAGTGCTTCGACGGCCTTGATCTGGGCGAGGATCTGACCCTTCATGTCCGACGCGCCGCGCGCGTGAATGTAATCGCCGCGAATCTCCGGCTCGAAGGGCGGCGACACCCACTCGTGCAGCGGGTCCACGGGTTGCACATCGTAATGGCCGTAGACGAGCACCACCGGCTTCCCGGGGACGGCCGCCGACTCCGCGTACACGGCGGGATGCCCGCCCGTAGGCATGATTTCCACCTTCGGCAGACCTACCGCCCGCAATTGTTCCGCAAGCCATTCCGCGGTCTTGCGGACATCGCCCGCGTGCTCGGGCAGCGTCGAGATGCTGGGGATGCGCAGCAGCGCTTTGTATTCTTCCAGAAACCGGTCACGATTCTGGTGTGCGTATGCGATGGCGGCGTCTCGACCGGACATGATTCCTCCTTCTGCGTGCCGGCGCGGTGGAGCCGGCGGACTTCATTGAAGAGCGGTACTATACCACCAATCCACAGGCCGGAGCCATCGCGCAGACCCTCCGCAGACATTGGGGCTGTCCTCAAGCCGCGTATTCATGGCAGCCCTCCCGGCATAGCCGCGTGTAATCGCGACGGGACAACGCCGTCTTGATCATTGGAGACACCTGAAGTCTCTGCGCACATCACAGGACCCAGAGTGGCAAGTCATCTCAGCACGGGGCAAGCGGGTGTGGCGCAGCCGTCCCGGTGCGTTGACCTGCTCAAACTGGCGCGGCAGGCTCGCTCTTGCTTTTGGCGGGCGATACTTCTAGTCTTGCGGCAGTTGAGGCCGGCCGCGGTCTCGCACCTGGTGCGTGGTTGACCTAGGGGCAATCATGAAGCGGATCGATCTGCACTACCTCATTCTCATCGGCATGGGCATTGGTTTCCTCACGGGAATCCTCATGCACCTCTACGGCGATCCGGACTCCCCCGCGTTTGGCACCGCGGTGTGGTGCTTTGATCTGCTCGGAAAAGATCTCTTCGTCGGCGGGTTGAAGATGATCATCGCCCCGCTCATCTTCGCGTCGATCGTGACGGGCGTGACGAGCCTTCCCAACATGCGCGAAATCGGCGCGGTGGGCGTTAAGACCCTGGCGTATTACTTCGCAACCACGTGCATCGCGGTCGGCATCGGTATGGCCGCGGTGCTCCTTGTTCAGCCGGGCGCCAGCGACGCCGCACGGAACGTGCGCGAGCACCGCGAGCAAACTTTGCACCAATATCGAAACGCGTACCAGTCCCAGACGGGCAGCGACCCAGGCGCGCCGGAGAACCGCGCGGCCTATCTCGAATATGTTGCGCAACGGGACGGCCAGGAGATTGCAGCCACGGACTTCCAGTCCAAACTTGGCGCAATGCAAAACGCCGAAACGATGGGAGCCGGGGAGTTGCTGCGGGAGAGTCTCCTGCTTCCCATTCTCAGCAACCCATTCACCGCGCTGTCCGGCTCGCCCCCCAATTCGCTGGGGATCATCTTCTTCGCGTTGCTGACCGGCATCGCGTGCCTCGCCGTCGGCGCCGCGGCCCAGCCGGTCGCCGATTTCTTCAAGGCTTTCAATGCCGTCATGATGACCATCACCCTGTGGCTCATGCGGCTCGCGCCCGTCTGCATTGGGTGCATCATCGCCTCGATGATTGCCACGCTCGGCGTGGACGCGCTGAAGTCGCTGCTCTGGTACTGCTTGGCCGTTGTAGGCGGAATCGGCGCCCATATCTGTGTGCTGCTCTTTCTGGTGCTGGTCTTGGGCCGCATGTCGCCGTTCCGGTTTCTGCGCGGGATTCGCGATGCCTGGCTCATTGCCTTCACAACGACCTCCTCCGCGGCGACCTTGCCCCTGACCATTCACTGCACGACCAAGGAATTAAAGGTGTCTCCGAAGGTGGCGAACTTCACGCTGCCCGTCGGCGCTACCGTCAATATGGACGGCACCGCGCTGTATGAGGGCGTGGCGGTGATCTTCCTGCTGCAAATGTACGGAGGCCTGGACGACGTGCCGGCCGTACTCGGCGGGGCGCAGCTCTTCATCGTATTTGTGACAGCGGTGTTCGCGGCCATCGGTGCGGCCGCGGTGCCCAGCGCGGGCCTCATTACCATGGCTATCGTGGCAAGCTCCGTGGGGTTGCCCCTCCACTACATCTTCATCATCTATGCGGTCGACCATCTGCTCGACATGTTTCGCACCTCCACCAATGTCATGGGGGATATGGTGGGCGCAGTCGTCGTGAACCGGCTCGAACGCGACAGGCTCGGGGAGTAACTCAGGAAGACAGGCGCGCCCTGCAACCAGGAAACGGGAGTGGAGTTTGCTCCACGTTGTGAGGTTGCCTTCCCGGAACGCGTTGGACGAGCAGACCGGTCCGTCCATCCGATGGGACAGCCACGACCCGCGTGCCGCCGCAGCCTACTTCCTGCGGACCACAATAATCGGCCGGTTCACGGGTTTGGCGCCGTCGATGGGTTGATTGAGGTCCCAGTCGTTCCACCAGCCGACGAATTCGAAGGCGGGATGCCGCTCGATGAACGCGAGGAATTCCTGCGGGAAGATGCGGCGGCGTAGGGCGCGGTCATCGATGGTGCACTGAGCGCCGTCTTCCTGGATCTGCAGGTGGATCGTATCCTCGTATGTCTGCTCGACGCGGTTCACGCAACAGGTCCAATAGCTGGCCTTGATGTGGATGCCGTCCCGCTCGACTTCCCAGGAATCGACGACATCGACCATGGGATCGAAATCGACGCTCCACTCCATGAAGTACAGGCCGCCAGAGGCGAGGGCGCGCGCCACGGCATCGAAGTGGGCGGCGAGATGGGCCGTGTCGCGTGCGTAAAGCGAAGCGAGCAGCGTGCAGGCGAAGTCGGCCGGCTGATCCAGCGTGAAGTCCGCGAGGTCGCATTGCAGGAACTGCGCGGGCGCCGCCAGCGCGCAAGCACGGTCCCGCGCCAGTGCGAGCATGGTGGGGCTGGCATCGACGCCCGTGTAGGACGCGATCCCCTGCTTCACCCATGCTTCGAGGTGCGGCGCCTGGCCGCAACATACTTCAAGGATATTCCGGGGCGTCCCGGTGCCGAAGAGCCGGCCGCACGCCGACATGATCGCGACTTCCTCTTCAAAATTGCGGTACGAGAACGCCACGTCGTAGTACCGGGGCTCGCCGTATAGTCCAGTCAAAGTGGTTTCCTCCCTCGCCAACCTTATCTCACAGATTCACCGGATTGCCATAAGGCCGTATCGGGAGAGGGGAAGACACCGCGTATCGGTCCGCCCGGCCGCGGGCCAGGATCCCCTGGGCTCAGCAGCGCGGAGGAACCAAGAGGGTTATGTGGGGCCGTCAAGTCGCTCTCTGGAGCGGAGCGCTGTGCTGCCTCGCTCGCTGAGCGCGGCAGCACAGCGCTTCGTTCAGGAGATCGGCGTGACGGCCTGTATCGTCTGCCACGCATCTCTTTACCCTTAAGCCCTGGCAAGGGCGCAGGGTTGTAACCCAGGGTGGAGCGAGGTACGAGCGGAACCCTGGGTCAGCCACCCCTCCCCCCTTACGGAAGCCCCAGCGGGGCGCAGGAGTCTTCGCCACGGTTCCGATATCACCTCTCTACGTACCCTCCCAACGCTCCTGTTGAATTGGACTGACCTCAGGCGCTTGGACTTCCCCCGCCCACGCTGGGGCTTGATCGTGGGGTGCCGAATCCATCCACGGGTTCCGCCTTCGGCTCCACCCGTGGCTACATCCCTGCACCCTTGCCAGGGCTGCAGATGCACGCCGCGTTCTGACGGCATGGAAGGCCAACATGCTTCTGGTGCATGCGACCGCAGGCCAACGTAGTCCGAAAGCCGCGCAGAATGTGCGTAACTTCTTTGAGATCCTGCAAGTTAGTAGTCCAGGATTTCCAGTCCTGGGAAAACCGGAACCTCCCCCCGTCCAGTCCCGGAGGGACGGCAGAGTCTCATCTGCCGACACGCGCATTTGGCTGTTCGCGGTTTGCGGGTCAGCGCGGGAACACGCGCTCATATTCGGAGTACTTGCACGCTCTGTCGTCCCTCCGGGACTCTTGGAAAGAGTTGCGCCAGGACCCAGGATTGAAATGCTGGGCTTGCTTCTGCCGTCCCTTCGGGACTCAGTAGCCGGGCTTCCACGAAATCTGACCTCGTTCCTACTCCACCGCTTCGCGAGGGTACACGGGGGAAATTCTCCGCCTACCCGCGTTCTGGACGGGAGCACTTCATTGTTCCGGCAACGTGTGCGAGCTTTGGGCTGGGTGCGCTCCCATGTAGTCTTCCCAGAATTGACGCCACGGCACGGGCGAGAAGCGATCTGCAAAAACATGCCGTTGCGGTCCCAGTTGATATACATCTCGCATCAGGCGTTCGCGGGTTCCCCAGAACGCGTCCACGGCGGCGAGCCGCGCTTCCGTCCATTCGGATTCCGCGACGATCGCCGCGTTGAGCTTCATGAGATCCAGTTTCAGCCGCCACTGTTCCAATCGCCAGTTGTCCGAAGGTGCCGCGGCACCCAACTTCTGGTAATCCGCATCGGCGGCGGCGGTGTCCACTGCGTAAGGCCTGCCCCATTGCCGGAGCCACGCGGCCCACGCTTCAGGCTGGCCTTCCCTGCCGTCCAAATACTTCGCTGAATACCCGCGCAGCACCTTGTCGGCATCGGCAAAGCTGTGCGTGGACAAACCCGCCAGAAGGGCCTTGTTCACGTCGTCGTACACGCCCTCCGAATAGGCCATCCACCCGGTGCAGCCTTGTCGTTCCAAGGCCGCAGCGGTGCGCTGAAGCCGCTCCGCCGCGATGACCGGTCCGAGATGCGCGTAGACATCCTTTGGGTTTGCTTCGTCCGCATAACCGATGTGAACGAAGGCCTGGCGCGCGCATCCCTCCGGCAAGGGCACATCGGCGACTGCATCCTTGCCATAGGGAATGTGCAAGGCCATGCTCTTCACCCAGCCCGGCGCTTCCGCGTTCGCCCAGTCCGCAAACTGCCGATGCTCCTCTTCGAGCCACCACCAGCCGATGAAACGCATTTCGATACCGGAATGGTATCGCTCCGCGATTGCATGAATCTCCTTGGAAAGCTTCGCAAAGGTGAAAATCCACGGCTGACAGGACTCGCAAGCGCAGCCGCCATAGTCGTAGGGCGCGGCCGATATGGCACGAAGGTGAATGCCTGCCCTTGCGAGGTCTTCGAACCAGTTCGTGTAGTTCTTGAGGATCACGCTCCGGCCCGCGGCGGTCGAAGGACATACCAGTTGACCGAAGATTCGCTCCGACTTCTTCGCAGCCACGTCCGGCAGGCACTGGTCCAGAAACACATGGTTTGGCGTGATGACAAGCACGCAGGGCAAGCCGAGTGACTGCGCGATCAGGAAGTTGCGCTTCTTCGCGTCCCACAGCGCCCTTCCCATGTTGTAATGAGGGTCCACAAACGGGTCTGCGCAGTCGATGGTGTCAAACCAGTCCGCGTACTCGTTGAATCCCCATTTGCGCCATTCGGTTAACAACGCGCGGTACTCGCGCTCGCCGAGACACTCATAGCTGTTGCCAAAATGTCCGGGCGCATACAGCGTGCGCGTAGCCAGCGGCACCGCCGGGTCATCCGCCTGCGCCAGAGCCGCCGCTACGGCCAGCATGGCAAGCGCCCATCGTTTCATATGTCCGAACTCCTCTCTGTGCCTGAGGTCTCACGGCGTAGGCGCTGCCGCGTCGTAGGCTTTGCTGCAATATGAACCAGGACAGATGCAGGGTCAAGGCCAATCCCGCTTAACATGCGCTGGCATCCCGCCCTACGTAATGCGCCCATTCTGGATTCCGTGTGAGACCGTACCGTCGGGCGAAGGGAATAGCGGAAGTGCTCGTTGACTTATGGGTGCGGCATCCTCCATCGTCAGTATCCATAGCCATGTGTAGCGAGATACCTCAGAGGAAGGAGTAGCGGCGCGTGGACCGGTACAACAGAGTTCGAAAGAGTGGCTTTCTCGCTGTCCTTGTTACGATTCTTGTCACGGGATTTTGCGGACAGTCGCACGCTGAACCTCAGACACAACAAGGTATGGTCTTTCTTCAGCACTGCGATCCGCGGTTTCGCGAAGGGCTGCGGCGTTATGGCCTGCTCGACGGGGCCGGATACCGGCTTCATAATACGGGGATGAAGGAGCACCGCTTCGGCGGCCAATGGGCCGGCTCGCCGCTCATTGCTGAAGCAAAGGACTCCGGAAGACTCTACTATCTCGACCGGCTCAGTGGCGGCATGCCGTACCAGTCGCTGGATGGAATCGCGGAGATTGCCGCATCCCTGAAAGACGATCCAAGATTCCTCGGGTTCCAAGTGCACGAATGGGGCAACTCGCCAATTCACGATTACGAGCGCATCCACAAGAACCTCCTCGACAAGGGTCAGCCTTTCGACGCGGAGCGCTTCGCGCCTTTTGAAGGCCGGGTGGAAGCGCCCTACTTCTCGGGGGGAGACTTCGGCTTCTACAAGGACGTCTATGCGGAACTCTCTACACTTGAAGATGTCGAGCAGTATTTGGCGCGCTACTTCAAAAAGATGCTGGAACTCACCTCGGGGCAGGTCATGTCGGTCACGGGATTCGGACAGCTCTACCATGCCGCATTCCGCCTGGGCGCGAAAAACGTGATGCCGGAGATCGGCAATCAGGTGCCCTTGTCGGCGCTGCAAATTGCCTTCGCGCGCGGCGCCGCGCGGGAGTACGCAAAACCCTTCGGCGTGTACTACGAACCCTGGGGAGGTTCGCCGATGGGGTGCGTCTGCGCGTTGTCATTCTCGCCGTGGTTCCCGGATCATGCGCAGCTTGAAAAGGTCATGGACGGGTACAACGTCGGCCCCGAATTCGGGAGCAGCCGCTCCTTGCAGCGCCGCCTGCTGTATTTCAGTTGGCTTTCCGGCGCTACGTTCTATGCCGAAGAATGGGGCGCGGAGAACTACTTCGGAAACTGGGAGGACTACCCGCTCACGGAGTATGGCGCAATCGTGAAGGAGTTCGACGCGATCAACCGCCGCTTCTCCCGTCCCGAGCCCATTGTGCCCGCGGCGATCATGATGCCGCCGGACACCTTCGGCGTCGATATCCGCTACATCGCGGGGAGCGCGGAAAGACTGTGGCGTCTGGCGCCGCCGGACGGCTTTCACATGCAGCTCCGGGCGTTTGCTTCACGGTTGTACGCGACGCAGCCGACACGTTCCGGCGGCGACGCGCACAACCTCACACCCTCCCCGTGGGCCGGGTGTTTTGACGTGCTTTCCCCGGACGCGCCAAGCGACGTATTGAACAAGTACCGCCTGCTCGTTTACTTTAACGCGGAACAGGCGACCGGCAAGGAACACGCGTTTGTGTATGACGGCACGCCCGCGAGCGCCGACGCCTGTATCGCCCAACTCGAGCCGCTCCTTGCCTACCACGTGGACGGGCAGGTCGGGGCCGCCCACGCCCGTAGCGATGGGCGCTACCTGCTCGGCGTGTTCAACAACCTCGGCATCACAAAAACCGCGGCCAATGGCGAGGTGCCGGACCCGGTCGCGACGCAGGAAGTCGTCATAACGGGACCCTGTGAAGGCGTCGAGGCGATCGCCGGCGGCAACCATATTTCGAACACCGAGCCAGGCAAGATTCGCCTGCAACTCCCCGCAGGCCAGCTTGCCGTCCTGAGTTTCCCTGACGCCCCGGACGCAATCCCCGGTGGACACTGAGTGACGTCGCGGCCCGCCCATTTGTAAGTCGAATTGACCGCGTTTTGGGGAATGCGCTATCCTGCCGCACGGAGTTTGTCTTCACCAAGAACTCAATTGGGACTTGCGCCGATACTCCGGATTACCGCTCTGCGACAGCGCGTGCCAGGGTGTCCCGCCGGGCCGGGGGATGGGGAGGGGACCCGTCCAGCCTGTCAGTGGTGAAAGCCCCAGGCAAAGAAAGGTTACCGCACGATGACCAAGAAGATTTCCCGCAGAATGTTTCTGGCCGGGTCGGCCGCCGCCGTTGCCGCGGGGTGTGCTTCGACTGGCAAAGCGCCCGGTAAACTCAGTTCGCGTTCGCCGAACGAGAAACTCAATGTGGCCGGTATCGGCGTCGGGGGTAAAGGCGCCAGCGACGTCGACGGCGCCAGCAAACACGCCAACATCGTCGCCCTGTGCGATGTCGATCTGGATCAGGGCCGCGCCTCGTTCGAGCGCATGCCCGACGTGCCCCGCTTCCAGGACTACCGCAAGATGCTCGACAAGATGGGCAAGGACATCGACGCCTGCACGGTATCGACGCCCGACCACATGCACGCCATGATCGCGATGCACTGCATCAAGATGGGCAAGCACGTGTACGTCCAGAAGCCCCTTACCAAAGATATCTACGAAGCACGCATGCTCACGGAAGCCGCGCGCCAGTACAAGGTCGCCACGCAGATGGGTAACCAGGGCCACTGCGAAGACGGCGTACGCCAGTTCTGCGAGATTCTCTGGTCCGGCGAGATCGGCCAAGTGCACGAAGCCCACACGTGGACAAACCGGCCCATCTGGCCGCAGGGCATCCCAGAACCGCTTCCGGCAGAGAAAGTGCCGCCTACACTGGACTGGGACCTCTGGTTGGGCGGCGCTCCCGAGCGTCCGTACAACAAGGGGTACTGCCCCTTCAAATGGCGCGGCTGGTGGGATTTCGGCTGCGGCGCCCTGGGCGACATGGCCTGCCACATCATGGACCC
>JADLCA010000157.1 GCA_020847495.1 Candidatus Hydrogenedentota bacterium
GGTGCCGCGGGTCGTAATGGTCGGACAGAAAGCCTTCCACAGGCTCCACGGCCACGTCGCGGTCCAGGCCTGCCGAACGCAGCATGGCCATCGCGGCCTCTGCGCCGGTGAGCCCGGAACTGACAGGCACCTCGGCATACTTGGCGAAGGTCCGCTTCACCTTGAAGCTGGCATACAACGCCAACAAGAGGGTGGGCAGAAAGATCACCAACAAGTAAAGCATGTTCGACTCCTTTCTCTAAGCCATATCATGGAGAATGCTGCACGAAGGCGCCTTCATCCAACGACGCCAGGAAATACACCATCTCTCAGGAGCGACAATTCAAGCCGGACTTGCCGCCCGGCGCGCTCCACGGCCCGCGCAATGGCCTTTGAACAATCCGCATCGAGTACTTCCACGTTCACTGGACCTACCAACTGCACGTCCGCCCGGATGCGGCAACGATGCGCGGGCCCGGCAGCCCCCGACGGAGCCGCGCGGTCGACGGAAACCTCCACTGCACGGAGATGGCTCCGGAAACGGCTCAACGCGAAGAGAACCTGCCGTTCAACGGTTTCCGAAAGACCGTGTGGAGCATCGTAATCGCGTGTTCTCAATACCACCCGCATCACTGGACTTCCTTTTCGTTGACTATTGTCACGTTCACCAGAGCTAACCCGATTCTAGCGTCCTTTGTTCCTATTGAAAAATAGAAAATATGGATGTAAAACATAGATATAATCTATAGGTAAGAAGACATGGACTGGCTCAACTACCATCATCTCTACTACTTCTGGGTCGTCGCCAAGGAGGGTTCCGTCACGGCGGCATCCGAGCGCTTGCTGCTTTCCCAGCCGACCGTCTCCGCCCAGTTGCGGCAGCTCGAACGCTCGCTCGGCGCGAAGCTGTTTGCGAAGCGCGGCCGGAACCTGGTGCTGACCGACGCAGGCCGCACTGTGTATCACCGGGCTGACGAAATCTTCGCCTTGGGGCGCGAACTCATGAGCGCGGTCAAGGGGCGGCCCGTAGCCGCGCCACGGCTGCGTTTGACGGTAGGGGTTGTCGATGTGCTGCCGAAGCTTGTTGTCTACCGCCTGCTCGAACCCGCCACCCGGCTTCCGGAACCGGTTTGCGTGGTGTGTATCGAAGGCACGCTCACGGAGTTGCTTGCGCGGCTTTCGGTTTATGAGATCGACATGATTCTTGCCGACGCGCCCATCGGCCCGCAGGCCAAGGTCCGCGCCTTCAACCATCTCCTCGGCGAGTGCGATGCGACGTTACTCGGCACGCGTGAATTGGCCGCGCGGTACAAGCGCGGCTTTCCCGAGTCGCTGAGTGGCGCGCCGTTCCTGCTTCCCGCATCCAACACCTCGATGCGGCGCGCCCTGGACAGTTGGTTTCAGGAAAGAGACATCGTGCCCGCGGTCGCGGGAGAGTTTGAAGACAGCGCCCTGATGAAGGAATTCGGCAGGGCAGGACTGGGGCTCTTTGTGGCGCCGTCAGTCGGCGTGGAAACGGTTCAGCGCCAATACGGCGTGGTGACCCTGGGCGTTTTGCCCGAAGTGCGCGAGCGCTTTTTCGCCATCTCCACTGAACGCCGGATCACCCATCCCGCCGTGCTCGCCGTCACCGAAGGCGCGCACCAAACCGTCTTCGCGGGATAATCGCCTACAACCGCCTGTGCCCGGTCATGAAGCGCATCCAACGAGTACATCGATAATGAAGCGGGAACGGGTGACTCGCCCGCCATTTCATGTGACGCGGATCAGAACTGCAACACATCCTCGATCGCGCGAATCGTTGGTTCACCGTCAATCGTGACGCGAGCGCCAGTCAGGAACACGGGAGCGCCGGCCTGCAACTCTAACTCATACAATGTGCCGTCGCGCTTGGGCTCCAGGGTTTCACCCATGAGGTTCCGAATGCGCAGCCCTTCTCCCCGCGCGTGGATTCGCACGCTTCCATCGTTGATGGGCGCCCAGAGCGCGAGGGATTCGCCCATCTCGAAGGCGAGGATTCCTTCACCGAAATCATCGCGCAGGCGGGGTGTGCCGGTGGCCAACCTCTGGCAGATCGTGGCCAACGCGCGGTACGCGGGCTTCGGCGTGAGGTCGCTCCGCAGCACTCCAAAGTTCGACTCGTTGTAAAAGGGGTCTTCTCCGTCGTTGCGAAAATCGTACCAACTGATGTTCTCGCAGGCGCCCGACGCAATCGCGGACAGGTAACAGCGCGCGAGCAGTTGCGCCTGCGCGCGCTCGTCCTTACCGCCCACCTGGGTGCTCCACCCCATCTCGGTGATCCAGACGGGACGTCCGCCCACCTGCTCTTTTACCAGTTGCAGCTCCTTCATGAAGTTCGCGTCCAGCAACACGCCTCGATACGGGTGAATTGTCAGCACGTCGAAGGGAGCATTCGCGTCCAGGCACTTTTGAATGAACTTCCGATCGATGCCTGCTGTGGAAATAGCGAGAACTTGCGCGCTGGGGTCGGCCTCTTTGATGGCGGCGTAGCAGCGCTGCACGAGCACCGGGTACAACTCCTTCGGTCCTTGCCAGAAAAAGATGTTCGGCTCGTTGTAGATCTCCCAGTGGTGCACGCGATCCTTGTAGCGCCGCACCACCGCCCCCGCCCACCGGCAGAAGTCGTCGATGCCCTGCTCTGTGTAGGGCTGTGTCCAGTTCGACCAGTATGAGAGCAGGCCGTACACGCTGATGCCGTGACGGTTCGCCGTATCCACCACGACATCGTAAAAGCTGAAGTCATACTCACCAAGGCGCGGCTCCATGGCGGCCCAACTGAACTCTTCACGCGACCACTTCACGCCCGCGGCCTGGGCCATGGCCGCCACGCGATCCATGAGCGCGTGATCGCCGTAGCGATAGAGGTACACGCCCATGCCCCACGGCGATTCGGGACGCAGCGCCGTATCGCCCGCCGCGTCCAAGGGGCGCGTGTATGTGGCAACGGAGCGCGCATCATGAACGCCATTCGCTGTGAACTGAAACTCCACGCCCGCGAAGTTCCGCGTCTCGGGCACGGACACGGGAATCGCATATTCCACCGGCGTGCCGTTGGCAGGCAGCGTCCATGCCGATTCGGACTCGGAGATAACATGCTGGTCCCAGTCGCGAACAATTGCACGCAGCGTCCCCGAAACATCACGATTGAGCAAGTTCCACCCTCGGCACGAAGCGGTCAGTTGTGCCGGGTCATCGCCGTGAAGCGTCGCGAAGATCGTAAGGACCGCATCCGGCACGATGTTGGTCTTGCAGCGCAGTTCCAGCAATTCAAGTTGCGCAGGCCTGCCTTCGGCGCTGCCGCGCTCCCACGTCAGTCCCACGACGCGCAAGGGGTTTCGCACTTTGCCATCGTTTTCGCCGCCGCCGAACTCCCAGCCCTCGGGCGGCGCCGGAATCGCAAACGTCTGCTCGCCGCCATCCAACGTGCCCACCACGCGATGGAATCCCTGGAAGTGCGAACCGAGATGCAGCGAGAGCGTGCTGCCGGGCGTGCCGCCACGAACGCGCAGGGCGAGTTCCACAGGCGAACCGAACAGGGAGATCGAATGCGACAGACCCACGGAGCCCGTCTGCGCGAAGTCAGCGGTCCACACGTGATTCTGCAATGCGCCGCCCGAGCCGAACCCTGCGGTATCACCAAAACCGGTCACCAGGTATTCGCCGGGTCCGCTTGCGCCCTGCGCGGCCGCGGAGTCGCCCGCCGGCGCTTCCATCAGCACGTCCGCCAACAAGACCGCGCCTGCCGGGTCCGCAAGACCTTCGTTCTCGACGAGAATTCCGATGCTCGCGATCGGCTGTCGCAAAGTCCCATCATCGGCGCCGCCGAAGTGCATGGCCCAGTTGCGCATGTCGAAGGAAAGACGTTGCCATTGATCGTGCGCAAAGATGACACTCTTCTGAAAGGTCTGGCCCGCGCTATCCGTCACGCGCACCGTGAGCCGGGCCTCCGCTGTCTTCCGCGCGCGAAACGACACGCGCCCGACGTGCACCGGCTTGGCGAGGTCGCAGAACGCCGCGACATAATTGCCTCCCCCCGTGAAATCATAGGCGAGGGACAGCGTGCCATCCGCCTGCGTGACGAGTTCGCCCTTTGCGCCCGGGAACTCCGCCCCCTCGTAAAACCGCCACGTGCCCAGCATCGGGTCCGGCGGCGGCAGCAGACTCAGCGATTGCGGCGTTTGTGCGTTGCCCGCGGGAGAGAATACTTCCGCGATTGCACACACGGCCACAACGATGCCCACCGCGGAATGACTCCTTACACGCATGATCATTGCCCCCTCCGCTGGTGCGTGGCGTTCCCAGGCTCGACAGCTACCTTCATGCTTTACACGTCGTGCGACAACACCGACCCCAGGTAGGCGAAGGGCTTTGCCGCCATGCGAAACGCTTCGTTGGCCTTGGGAGACCATTCCAGCAAATCCACCAGGTAGGGCGCGGCGGCATAGTAGATCTCGACCAGAGGCTGGCCCCACTCCGTCTTCATGAGGCCCTCATCCCGAAACGCGCGGAGCTGCTCCAAAACCTCCGGATTGTCCACAAAAGCCTTGGCCGCGGCACACGTTATCGTGCCGCCATTGCCGTCCGGATCCGGCGGGTTGGACCCCGTCAGCCAGCCCTCCGCCTGCGGATAGAAATCCCGGAACGAGGTATACCAGTCGACATTGCCGCTGATATCCGAACACGAATGCGTGGGGCCGTTGCTCAGAGTCCCCGTGATCCGATAACTGGCATCCGCCAGCAACAAGGGACTGCCCGACGACCCGCCTTCGGTGACGCCGTCGTCCCAGTGTACGTTAGTCTGTTTGATGAAGCTGGTGCGCGCTTCATCGATGCCGATGACCGTGCCGTAGCTGATCCGCATGTGGGTGCCGCCGGGGTAATGCATCGTCACGACATCTTCGTCCACGATAGGGTCGCGGGTTTCCCAACCGAGATAGGTGCGCCCGAACGATCCCGAAGGCACCGACAGCAGGCGCATGAGCGTGACATCATAATTGCCGTTGGTGGTCAGCACCACTTCGCCCACGCTGCGCGGCAGCGACGCGACCGAGGGAGGATCGTTAGTGGCGCAGCCCGTCGCGCGGTAATCCCACACGATGTCCACCTCATCGGCGTCCGCATAGTCGGGAACGCAATGCCAGCTTGGAAGAAAGTAGGGCTCCAGCTCCGCCGTGTCGGAGTTATTGATCAACGAACCCGTGCACAAGGCCTGGTCGTAGGTGTCGTAGGGAATCACCATCATGCCGACGCCTGACGACAGGGACTGCAAAGTCGCGTTGCCTTCGCATGCAATGTTGTTGTTGCAAGCCAGCGCCTTGACCACCTCTTCAAAACGCTGAAAGAAATGGGACACCCCCAGCAGCGCTATCTGCGGGACCGCCGTGCCCGTGGTGCGTACCATCAGCACCGCGCTTTCGCCCACCGTGGTGGGCAGCCAGCGGCCGCCCTCGCGCGCGTCGGCACTGGTGTAGGGTCCAAACGCGCGGGGTTCGCTCATATCGATGACCCAGGCCTCCTCTCCCTCGCCCAGTTCCGACAAGTCCACCAGGAAGCGCAGCATTTCAGCATCCACGGAACTGATCGCCGCCTCATAGACGGTCATCGAGCCATCCTGAAACCCTTCACCAAAAAGAGCTTGTGAATCCATGCCGACCGGGAATCCGCTTCCAACCAGGTACTGCTTGTGGTCCTCAGCGAGGGTCTTGAGTTCACCATTTCTGCCTTCATACTCGTTGAAGACATGGGATTGGCCGATATGTGTAAGATACGATTCGACAAGAGTTTGCGGTAGTGGATGGAGGGATGCGTCCAGAGCGGCTTTCGATGCAACGGCCGGGGCTGTCGCATAGTCCGCATGCGGCTGTGCCCAGGAGAGTGTCGCCCCGGCAAACACCAACGTAAGCAATATCAGTAGGTTACGCATCGAATCCACTCCGTGTTTCGTCAGACTCTGGACCATCGGCTCATATGACGAAAGGACGAGGCGACGCTCCTTTCACAAAAGGTGAGCCTTACCGCGAAGGTTGTTACTCGATTATACACTCCAGATGGCGAATCGTCAGGCTTGACAATCTGCTCAAAGAAAGGACCATGAACCTGCCCGCCCGGATTCAGTAGTATGGGGCGCTTTTGTTCGGCAATTGGGGAATACCGATGAGCACATCAGACAGACAGCGCGTGCATTTCTCAGGGATTGGCGGGACGGCCATGGTGGCAGGCGCGCGCCTTGCCATCGAAGCGGGCTGGGAAGTGCGCGGCAGCGATAATCCCTTGTACCCGCCCACGTCGGATATGGTAATGGCCCTCGGCGTACCCGTGGCCTCCGGCTACGATGCGGCCAATCTGGATTGGAACCCCGATCTCGTCGTAATCGGCAACGCGTTGAGCCGGGGCAACCCCGAAGTCGAGGCCGCGCTCGATCGCAAACTCCATTACCTCAGCCTGCCCGAATGGCTGAAGGATGCCGTGCTGCGCGCGCGCCGTTCCATCGTCCTCGCGGGCACCCACGGCAAGACGACCACCACCGCGCTCACCGCGTATCTGCTCGACGCGGCCGGGCTCGCCCCGGGCTTTCTCATCGGCGGGCAGCCGCTGGACTTCCCGTACTCCGCGCGGCTCGGCGCGGAAGGCGCCCCCTTCGCAATCGAAGGTGACGAATACGATACGGCCTTCTTCGACAAGCGCGCGAAGTTCTTCCACTATCTGCCCGAGGTGGCCGTGGTCACCTCGCTCGAGTTCGACCATGGCGACATCTACAGCGATGTTGAGGAAATCGAAGTCGCGTTCCAGCGCATGCTGCGCCAGATTCCGCGTTCGGGATTGCTGCTCGTATGCGCCGATCATCCTCGCGCGCTGGCCTTGCGCGGCCACGCGTTTTGTCCCGTGGAGACTTACGGCTTTGACGAAACCGCGGACTGGCGCGGCGAAGTGGGGGAAGGCAAGGATGGGCTGATCGATTTCACAGTGTGCCACCAGGGGGCCGAATGGGCCCGGCTACGCGTGCCACTCGCCGGACGCCACAACCTGCAGAACGTGCTCGCAGCCGTCGCGGTGGCGGCGCGCATCGGGGCCAACCCCAGCGCGTTGGCTGATGCGATGCCCGCGTTCAAGGGCGTGCGCCGCCGCATGGAGGTGTTTCACGAAGCGAAGGGCGTCACCTTCATCGACGACTTCGCGCACCATCCCACGGCCATTCGTGAGACCATCGCCGCCGCCCGCATGCGCTGGCCGGGCCGCCGCCTGCTCGTGCTCTTCGAGCCCCGCTCCAACACGACCGTCACAAAGCGGTTTCAGAACGAGATGCGCGAGGCCTTCGCACAGGCCGACGCGGTATGGCTGGGCCCAATCCACCGCGCCGAAACCATCCCACCCGAGGATCGCCTCGATCGGGACGCTCTCGCCGCCGCGTTGAACAAGGCCGGCATCGACGCCCACGCCGCAAGTTCCGTCGACGAAATCGTGACGGCCATCGTAAGCAACGCCCGCCCCGATGACGTTGTGCTCATCCTCAGCAACGGCGCCTTCGGCGGCATCTACGCCAAACTGCGCGCCGCACTGCGGTGAACCGTCGAAAGCAGGTTCCCCGATGTGCAGACTTGCGCGGACGAAGGCGGAGGACACGATAGTGCAGGGATTCCATACTTCGTTCCGAAGGGCCGGCGCCATACCAAATCTCTGCGGCGTAGCCGCAACCAAACGAAGATAGTTGTCCACCGATTTCACCGACTACACCGATTCAAGAAAGAGAGCAGCAAGGGGAGGGCAGCAAAGGGGAACGGGCGTCTCGCCCGTGATTGGATAACGCTTCAACGAAGAGTGCGAAGCCAGGGACGAGGATGAAGAAATCGTCCACAGATTACACCGATGTTCACAGATTTGAAGATGGGAGATGAGGGCAAAACTGGGTTCGTTGATGGTGCTGATCGACGCAGATGCGGAGAAGATTGTTTCAGAGTATACGGCTCTCTCTCTTGAGGGCTGAAGGGCCGGCACCATACCAGCCCATCGCGGCGTCGCCACAACTGATCGAAGAACCTGTCAGCAGACAAACGGGAATGCACGCCAATGAAAAGGAAATGGACTGAGATTGCGTAGTCTCTCTCTTGAGGTCTGAAGGACCGGCACCATACCAGCCCAGGGCAGAGCGAAGCGCCGCCCTGGGTAAACGATACACCCTCCCAATCTTGAGCGCTGAAAGTGCGGCACCATCCACGGCCTTCGAGGCCACTTGCGATCCGCGAGCGCCCCATTGCGCCAAGCACCATGCTCTCTCTACTTCGGCACTACCCCTTGTGCGCGCAGCCATTCCGCCAGAAGCTCGGGCCACTTGGACACTGGCAGGAGGGGTTCCTTGTTCGCCAAGCCGACTCCGTGCGGACCCTCCAGAAAGATGTGCAGTTCCGCGGGGACGCCCGCCTTCAGCAGCGCGTCATAGAACATCAGACTATTCCGCGGAGACACACCGGAGTCCTGGGTCGTGTGCATCAAGAACGCGGGCGGGGTCTCTTTGTCCACCTGAAGTTGAAGCGATAGCCGTTCCACCAGCACCGGGTCGGGGTTTTCGCCGAGCAGATTCTTGCGCGAACCCGCGTGGGCCTCGGGGTCCATCATCGAGATTACGGGGTAGCACAGGATCATGAAGTCCGGCCGCGCGGACACGCGGTCGATGGGATCCTCGGCGCCCGGAGCGCCCGCGGCGTGCATCACGCCCACCGTCGCCGAGAGGTGCCCGCCCGCGGAAAAGCCCCAGATGCCAATGCGTTTGGGATCGACCTTCCACTCGTCCGCGCGCGCACGCACCGTGCGCACGGCGCGCATCGCGTCCATGCTCGGCACAGGATGCTGGTACCCCGGCGCGTGGCGGTAGATCGCGATGAACGCCGATACGCCGTGGCTGTTCAGCCACTCCGCGATCTGGAACCCTTCGTGGTCCATGGCCAGACCGCCGTAACCGCCGCCGGGACACACGACAACGGCCGCGCCGTTATTCTTCTCTGCGGGGGCGGGCGCGAGTATCAGGCGCGGCACATCTTTCTCTTCCGTGCCCAAAGCGCCCGGCGCGCCGTCTGCCCACAGGGGTATCTCGGTAAGTCCCTTTTCCGCGGCCGTCGGCGCGGGCGCGCCCCAGGCCAAGCAAACGGAGAACAGACTAATCATAAGTGCCCTCGTGATTCCTGAGATGTCGAGTGTCATGGTGATCTTCCTTACTGTAATCCAAACGATCCGTGTGTTCTTGGTGCGGCGTTCATGGCGTCGAGTCCGCGCTGGGCCTCGGGGAAACCTGGGTCCAGCCGCAACGCCTCGGCGAACGCTTCGCGAGCCCCAGCCACCTCCCCTTTGGCGGCAAGCACCGCCCCCAGATTATTGTGCAGCGAGGCCTCTTCGGGAAAGCGCTCAAGCGCGGACCGCAGATGCGATTCCGCCTCGTCCAGTTTCCCCGTGCTGAGGAGTGCCGCCCCGTAGTTGCCCACGGCCTCCACGTTGGCGGGATCCGCCTCCAGGGCCTTGAGCAAAGCTTGCGCCGCTTCCTCGTGCCTGTTCTGGCCCATCAAGGTAACGCCGAGGTTATTGTAGGCGCGGCTGTAGCCCGGATTCACCTGAATGGCCTGCTGGTAATACGCAATGGCCGAATCGCTTCGCCCCATGCCCTGATAGACGGTCCCCAGATTGTAGAACGTCTCCGCATTGGCGGCGTTCATCCGGGCGGCGCGTTCCAGATACGGCAGGGCCTCTTCAAGCCGGGCCTGGGCGATCAAGGCGTTGGCGAGTCCGTTCAACGCGACCTCGTTTTCCCCGGTCACCGCCAGGGAATGCCGGAACAAGGTCTCCGAATCCCGCCAATAGCCGACCTGGACCACCGTGCGCCATGACCAAAACCCGGCCAGTGCCAGCGCGAAGAGGGTTAGAGTGACTTTGGTGGCAAACCCTTTGGGCAACACGTGAGGCACACCCCACGCTCCCACGATCCCGAGACCGATGTACGGCAGGTAGGTGTACCGGTCCGCCATGGCCTGGACCCCCACCTGAATGATCCCAATCACCGGCAACAGCGTGATGAGAAACCAGAGCCAACCAGTCAGTAGAAATGGACTCCGCCGTCGCAACAGGATCGCAGCCAGCGTGACTGCCATCAGGGCCGCTGCCGCCGTCAGCGCGATTGCCGGCGGAATCGTCTCGCGCGGGTGTGGGTAGAACACCGCCAAGTCGAAGGGCCATAGGGCCTTGTAGATGTAGCGCCAACAGGCGATGGCCGCATTCGACAGGCGCATTCCCAGGGGCAAGCCTTCCAGCGAACTCATGGCGTTACGCTGCGCGAAGACCGTCACCAGAGAAACCCCGCCTGCGAGCACAAACAGGGGCAGCTTCTCCACGACCAGACCTAGCACCCCGCGTGAGTCCTTTGAGTCCGTGTCTGTCCGTGCCCGTCCGTGCCCGTCCGTGCGCATTCTGCGCAGCGGCCAGAAATCCAGCAGCAGCAACACCACCGGCAAGGTGACCAGCATGGGTTTCGCCAGCAGGCTTAGCGCGTAGAAACACACCAGCACCGCGTAGGCAGTCCAGCGCGGTTTCTTTGCGTATGCGGCATACGCCAGGAGCGCCAGCAGTCCGAAGAAGACGCTCAACACATCCTTGCGCTCCGATACCCAGGCCACGGACTCGACGTGCGCGGGATGCAGCGCGAAAAACGCAGCCACGAAGAGGCTTGCTCCCGTTTTGGGGGTCATGGATTTCAGGGCGAGGTAGAGCAAGGCCGCATTCATCGCGTGGAGCAGGATGTTTGTGAAGTGGTGGCCCCAGGGGGCCATGCCGAAGACTTCGCAATCCAGCATGTGGGAAAGCCAGGTCAGCGGTTGCCAATTCCCCGAGTGGCCGTTGGTGAACGCCCAGGCCACCGAGCGGGCGTTCAAACCCGATTGCACGAACGCGTTCTCCGTCACGTACACGCCGTCATCGTAACTTACGAAGTCCCCTTGCACGGCGCGCGCATAGACAAAGAGACTGCAGCTCAACAGAAGCACGGAGAATAGCGCGTCCAACTGACGCATATTGCGATGGGGTTCGTCGTGTGGAACTGGTGTCATCATCCTGAATCCGGCAGTTGAATAGAACCGGCCCCGGTCGTCCCTCGAATGTAGCGGATTACGAACAGGTTAGCAACGAATAAGCCGGGCATGTCAAGAAAGGACTGGACACTATTCAATAAAAGTGCTAAAGTGTGGCGGACGCGAATGTGTTGCCAGCAATATACCAAAGTAGGAGTTGAAGCGCACCAGTGGCCGCTTTGCCGAAGTTGACTGTAAGTGCGGGAGAGCACGACCGGGCCAATTGTCCTGTAAGTGCTGTTATACCTGTATCTTATGTAGAACTTGGCGATGTCGAGCTTTCCGACGGCAGGACGGGTGACCGATTGGCTTGCCAGTTGGAGCCTTGCCGTGATGGAACGCGCATAACTTGTTTGGTAACAGGTATTAAGGCTGGTGAAGCCCGGAAGTTCGTTCTGAGGAAATCGAAAGCTCCGGCGGTGAAGAAAGTCAGCATGGTAGACGTCCCGGCGGAGGACCGCATGGATGTCATGCTGTCAGGCAAGCGATTCACCTCCTATCACTATGGGGGAAATTGGGTTAGACCGTTTCTGCACCCCATAATTGGTCCTTACGGAACGCGGGTGACGAGGAACTGGCCGATGGATCGGCGCGTCCCCGGGGAGACGCACGACCATCACCACCACAAGTCGCTGTGGGTGGCACACGGCGAGTGTGACGATGTGAACAACTGGAATGAGGAGCCGGGGCACGGCTATCAGCGGCATCGATCTTTCCTGAGCGTGACCTCGGGTCCCGTTTACGGTGAGTTCACGGCCAAGTTGGATTGGTGCGATGCCAAGGACCGCAAGCGCTTCGAAGAGACCCGGCACATGCGGTTCTATGCGTTGCCGGGAGACGCGAGGCTCTTCGACGTGTGCGTGTCGTTCCGGATGACGGAAAAGCAGGTTGTGTTCCGTGACACCAAGGAGGGGGGCTTGCTCTCCGTCCGGGTTGCCAGCGCGATGGACGTTCCCAGGGGTGGCCGCATCGAGAACGCTTACGGCGGCGTAAACGAGAACGAGACCTGGGGCAAGAGCGCCCCGTGGTGCGATTACAGCGGAATCGTGGACGATCGGCACGTGGGCATCGCGGTGATGGACCACGAGTCGAACCCGCGATACCCAACCGGCTGGCATGTGCGCAACTACGGGTTGATGACCGCCAACTGCTTTGCGTGGAGTCACTACCGTCCCGAGGCGAAGGTCAAGGGGGACATGACATTCCCGAAGAACAGCACCACGTCGTGGCGGTATCGGATATACGTGCACAAGGGCGATGCGGCGAAGGGCAAAGTCCGCGAGAAGTTTCTCGATTACATCGCGCCGCCCAGCGTTACCGTGGGGTAGTCGTACAACTACAGGAGACCGCGGGCGAACATGGCTACGTCAGTCAAGACCAAGAAGAAGGCCGTCAAAGGCACCGCGAAGTCCGCGAAAAAGGGCAAGGGGAAGGTGGCGCCCAAACCCAAGGGGAAGAGCACCCCCAAGGGCAAGGCGAGCGCAAAAAAGGCAGTGACGCCCAAGGCGAAGAAGAAGGTGACAGCACCAAAGCAGACGGCCAAGAAGCCGGTTAAGGCCAAACCCAAGGCTCCAGCAAGAAAGCCCGCGGCCAAGACTGCGCCCGCAAAGCGAGCGGCCCCGGCAAGCAAGGCGGCCGCGAGCCCGCCGAAGCCCCCTGCGCCCGCCAAGAAGCGAGGCACGTCGTCCCCCGCGTCCAAGGCGCCCGTGCTTTCGCGCGAATTCCTGACCGAAATCGCCAGTTGCATCCGCAAGGCGGTTGTGCCCCTGGTCCGGGCAGCCAAGGGCCGCGAGATCCTGGGCAGCGCCACCAGCGGCGACGCCACGTTTCAGCTAGATAAGGTAGCGGAACGGGCCCTCTTGAACTTCCTGCGCGATGCCCATCTGCCGGTCGCCTTCTACTCCGAGGACGCGGGCTACACGACCTTTACCAGCGCCCAGCCCCAGCATCTGCTCGTGGTGGACCCGGTGGACGGGTCGCGCGCGGCGAAGAGCGGGTTTGAATCCTGCGTGGTGTCCGTCGCCAGCACGCGGGTCATCGAACGGCCCCGCATGGCCGATGTGGACAACGGTATCGTCATGGAAATCCTGGGGCCGCGCACCTTCTACGCGCAGCGAGGGAAGGGCGCACGCATCTATATGAGCGACGCCATCAAGAAACCCAAGCTGTCCCGGAACACCAACCTGGAGCTGGTGTCCTGGTCCATGACGGTCCCGGCGCGGCCGGCGGAACTGATCTTCCCCACCGCAGCCAAGCTCATCGACCTGACCAGCCTCAAGGGCGGCTTCTTCGCATGCAACAGCACGTCCTATAGCTTGACGCGCCTGTTGACGAACCAGCTCGACGCCTGTGTGGATTTCGCAAACCGCTTTCTGCGCGATATCCCGGAGTCGGTCGAGGATCAGTTCATCAACGCGGGGCGCGGTATCGTGCTGGGCATCGCGCCCTACGACATCGCGGCGTCACACCTGATCGCGAAGGAGGCGGGCTGCTACATCACGGATGCGTACGGCGCGAGTCTCGAGGATGTCTTGTTGCTTGACAGCAGCGTGGCGAACCACCGGTCGCTGATCGCGGCGTCGAACAAAGAACTGCACGAAAAGCTGATGAGCTTTTTCGATATCCGCATCCAGCAGTTCGAGCAGCTCCTGGCCCGGAGAACACAGCAGGCCGTCACCAACAACAAGTAGCCGCCCCGCACGAACAGTGACCTCTGCCCATTCTCCGGCGAAATGGGCAAGGGCAACTGCATGGGTGAGGGGACAGACCCCGAGTTTCGCTGCCGAGAGGATGAGTCTCGCCGCGAAAAGCCTACGCGAAAGACGAGGTCAGTCCCATTTAACTGCCGTTTTCAGGATCGTGGCCGGCCGGACGGTCCTGAGGACTCTTCCCACTCCTGCAATACGCGGTAAACTTCACGCGGCTTGCGGGCGCTCTTCAACTTCGCGTGGACCAGCTCATTGCGGGCGAGCGCGCCGATCCGCGCCATGATGCGCAGGTGCCTGTCCGGTTCATGCAACGGCGAAACGTACAGGATCACCACTGCGGCGCGGTGACCGGTCGCGGTATCGAGTATTCCGTGCTGTGCGATCCCAATGCTCATCCGTGGACTTGACAGGCCCTGCACGCGCGCGTGAGGGATCGCGATATCTTCGCTGAGGAACGTGGATCCCTGCTTCTCTCGCTCCATCACGGCGTTCCAGGCTTCGTTCGAAAGCGCTGCTTCCTTCTGTCCAAAGCAGGACGCCACCAGTTGGCGCAACGCGTCTTCCTTCGAGAGTTCCTGATTCCAACAGAGGATTCGGTTTCCGGCGATGAGTTTCAAGAGCGGTTCGGTTGGCGCCGCGGAGATGGCTTTGACGGGTTGTTTCGTTGGCGCAGCCTCATGACGGGCCCTGGTGTCCAGGACGACCACGGTCGCGCCATTGCACCCGGACACCAGCCGCTCGATGATCGAGCGGCGTCCGGTCAGACGGCTCCAGAAAGACGCGGGCCGCGCGGGCGCTCCCAGCACGATGTGACCCACGCGGTATTCTTTGGCAAACTGCAGGATGGTCTTCACCACGTCGTCGCCCCGGTACGTGAAGACCGTCGCGCCAAGCTGGCGTGCCAGGCTGAGGTTGTTCGTCAGGATCCGTTGTGTCTGCGCATCGATTTGTGTGGGCGCTTCCCAAGAAGTCTGCACGTACACAGCGTACCAGTTGCGGTTCAGCCTTCCGGCGAGGCGCGATGCGTAACGCAGCAGCATTTCCGTGTTGGGCCCGCGTGAACTGAGGCACACCATCACTTGATCCAGGCTGGTCGTGCTCTCGCCTTCAGCGGCATCGCGCCGCCGCGAATCGATCTGTGAAGCGACCTCCCGCAGCGTCAGTTCTCGCAACTGCTCGAGATTGACCGCCTTGAAGAACCCGTCCAGGGCCGTGTCGATGCGCTCGCTGGTATAGACCTTTCCCGCCTTGAGCCGTTCCCGGAGATCTTCGGTTGTGAGGTCCACGTTGACGATCTGATCCGCGTCCATCACGACTTTGTCGGGCACACGCTCGCGGACCTTCACGCCCGAGAACCGCTCAACGGTGTCGTACAGGCTCTCAACATGCTGGACGTTGAGTGTCGTGATGACGTGAATGCCCGCGGCGAGGATTTCTTCGATGTCCTGGTAGCGCTTGGCGTTCTTGCTGCCGGGTATGTTGGTGTGGGCGAGTTCGTCTACGAGCACCACGGTCGGACGCCGCTGCAACACCGCATCGAGGTCCATCTCGCCGATTTCAATACCCCGGTACGTAGTGCGGCGGCGTGGAATCACTTCGAGACCCGGAAGCAAGGCTTCGGTTTCCTCGCGCCCGTGCGTCTCAACAAGACCCACGACAACATCCACGCCCTCATTTCTGAGGCGATGACCTTCCTGCAGCATTTCGTACGTCTTGCCCACGCCGGCGCTGTATCCGAGGTAGATCTTGAGGCGGCCCCGTTGCGCACGGCGTATGAGACGCAGGAAGCTCTCGGCGCGGTTTTCACTCATGGACGGCTTACTCCGGTACGGCAGCATCCAGCTCGAGATTCAGCAGTAACACGTTGATAAGGAGCCCGGTTGTCTTGTTCGCATGTTGTTGCACCGCGGCGCGAAGCTCGCTCTCATCGAGCCCACGGGCTTTCGCGACTCGCGGCACCTGGTATAACGCCGCCTCACGCGTGATATGCGGGTCGAGGCCGCTGCCCGACGCAGTCACCAGATCCGCGGGAATGGTTTCTTCACTTGCCGGCGTATACGCGGCAATGCGCTGTTCCGCGAGTTCGCGCAGGCGCAGGTTGGCGGGGCTGAGGTTGCTGCCTGCCGCGCCCGCCGCGTTGTAATCGGCCGCAGAAGGCCGCGGCCAGAAGTATTCGGGGCGCGTAAACGCCTGGGCGATTCTCTCGCCGCCTATAGTGCGTCCGTCCTTGTCGTAAATCAATGAGCCATCCGCCGTATGCGGGGTGAGGCCTTGCCCCAGCGCCCAGATGACCGCGGGGTAGGCAATGCAGCACACGAGGATCGTGCTGAGCGCGGCACGCATTGACGGAAACAGCTCTGCCGTGGTCCATATCATCAACGTGCGAAACATGCATGCTCCTTCATAGTATGCCCACGGCGCCCAGAAGGACGCCAATGAGCTTGATGCCCGCGAATGGCGCGATCACGCCGCCAAGTCCATAGATGAGAAGATTCCTGCGCAGCAGGGCGTCAGCCCCCGTGGGCCGGTACCGGACGCCCTTGATCGCGATCGGGATTAAAATGGGAATGATCACCGCATTGAAGATCAGAGCCGACAAAATCGCATTCTGTGGCGAGGACAGTCCCATGATGTTCAATGCCGACAACTGCGGCAGCGCGAGCATGAACATGGCCGGAACGATGGCGAAGTACTTGGCCATGTCGTTCGCGATGGAGAACGTCGTCAGTGCGCCCCGGGTCATGAGCAGCTGCTTTCCGATTTCGATGACCTCGATCAACTTGGTCGGGTCGCTGTCGAGATCCACCATGTTGCCTGCCTCTTTCGCGGCCTGGGTGCCGGCGTTCATGGCAACGCCGATGTCCGCCTGCGCGAGGGCGGGGGCGTCGTTGGTGCCGTCACCCATCATCGCGACGAGCCGCCCCTGACGCTGCTCCTTGCGGATATATTCGAGCTTGTCCTCGGGCTTGGCCTCGGCGATGTAGTCGTCCACGCCCGCTTCGCGCGCGATCGCCGCCGCGGTGAGGGGATTGTCACCGGTCACCATCACCACACGAAGCCCCATGGCGCGCAGGCGCTTGAACCGATCCTGTATCCCGGGTTTCAGCACGTCGGAAAGCGAGACGACGCCCAGGATCTGCGAGTCCTCCGCCACCACGATGGGCGTGCTTCCACCGCGCGCGACATCGTCCACACTGGCTTTGAGTTTCTTCGGAATGGCGTGTCCATTGCCCTGTGCCAGGCCACAGATGGCGTCCGCCGCCCCTTTCCGGTATTGCTTGCCGTCAGGAAGATTGATGCCGCTGAGGCGCGTCTGTGCGCTGAACGGAATCACGGTGGCCGAGGGGATCTCGACCGGTGCACGGTCGCCAAGGATCTTCTCGCCCAGCGCGACGATGGACCGGCCTTCAGGTGTGACGTCGCCAAATGACGCCCACATGGCCGCCTCCGCGAGACGGTCCCGATCGACTCCCGGCAGCGGATGGTAGGTCGCGGCCTCGCGGTTGCCGATGGTGATCGTGCCGGTCTTGTCGAGCAACAGTGTATCGATGTCGCCTGCGAGTTCGACCGCCTTGCCGCTCTTCGCGATGATGTTGGCCGACAAAGCACGGTCCATGCCCGCGATGCCGATGGCGGCAAGCAGCGCGCCAATCGTCGTCGGTATCAGGCATACCAGCAAGGCCACCAGCGTCGGCACCGGGAGGTCCGCACCGAAGTAACGCCCGATAGGCCACAGCGAAACCGTGACAAGCAGGAACGCCAGGGTGAATCCCGCGAGCGTGACCGTCAACGCGATCTCATTGGGGGTCTTCTGGCGCACAGCGCCCTCCACCAACCCGATCATGCGGTCGAGAAAGGACTCGCCCGGGCTCACCGAGATGCGCACGATGATCGTATCGGTCAGCACGCGGGTGCCGCCGGTCACCCCGGAGCGATCGCCGCCCGCTTCGCGCACCACCGGCGCAGATTCCCCGGTGATCGCCGATTCATCCACCGTGGCAACGCCTTCGATGATCTCGCCATCGCTCGGAATGATCTCGCCCGCACTGACGATCACCTCGTCGCCTTGGCGCAGATCGTCGGAGGAGACACGCTGCTCTTTCCCGTTGATGAGGCGCCGCGCCTGGGTCGATTGGCGCGTCGTGCGCAACGATTCCGCCTGGGCCTTGCCTCGCGCCTCCGCGAGGGCTTCGGCAAAGTTCGCGAAGAGCACCGTCACCCACAGCACAATGACCACGGTCAGCGTGTAGCCCACGCCACCCGCTCCCCGCGCCAGATCGTGAAACAGCGCAAGGGTGCTGAGGAACGCGCCCGCTTCCGTTACAAACATGACCGGATTCCGGAACATCGTAACGGGATTCAACATCACTATGGACTGTTTCAACGACGCGAAGACCAGGTCACGCTCGAACAGGGATGCGCGGCGCGTGTGCCGGCGGCGCAGTTTCATGGTTTCCATCACAGACATGAGAGTGACCTCTTTTCTTTCGTTTAGCGGATGCCGCGGGCGAGGTGTTCCGCTATCGGGCCCAGAACGGCTACGGGCAGGAACAACAGCGCGCCGACAAACACAACGCTTCCCAGGATTACAAACCCGAACAAGGGCGTGTCTGTCCGCAGGGTCCCCGTGTTTTCGGGGGCCGCCTTTTTCGCTGCGAGTGAACCCGCTATGGCCAGCGGGAGAATGATTGGGATGAAGCGGGAAAGCAGCATCACCAAACCCGTTGCCGTGTTCCACGGAACGGTATTGTCACCAAGTCCCTCGAAGCCGGAACCGTTATCCGCCGACGCGGACGAGAACTCGTACAGGATTTCCGAAAAGCCGTGCGGCCCTGGGTTGTTCACGGTGCCAGCGCCCCATGGCGTGGCAGCGAAAATGGCCGCACCGCCCAGGATGAACAAGGGATGTACGAGAATGGCGAGCAGTGCGAGCTTCATCTCGCGTGTTTCGACCTTGCGCGTGAGGTACTCGGGAGTTCTACCCACCATCATGCCGCAGATGAACACGCCCGCGATGATGTACAGGAACATGTTGATCATGCCGACACCCACGCCGCCAAAGATCACGTTCAGCCACATGCCGATCATGGGCACGAGGCCCGTGAGCGGATTCAGGCTGTCATGCATGCTGTTCACCGATCCATTGCTTGTGGCGGTGGTGAGTGCGGCCCAGAGTGGCCCGGCGCCCGTGCCAAAGCGGAGTTCCTTTCCTTCGAGATTGCCGCGCTGTTGCGCGACAGGCAAGCCTTCCAGGGCGGCCGTGGGCGCGCTCTCCAGGTAGAGCGCCGCGCCCACGTTCACCGCGAGCATAAGGGCCATCACGGCAAACACCACGGCGGCGTGACGGACCCGGCGTGTCATGAACCCGAACATCCACACGCAGGCCATGGGAATGAGGAGGATGCTCGCGCATTCAATCACGTTCGTGAAGAACCCCGGATTCTCCATGGGATGCGTGGAGTTCGGCCCGAAGAAACCGCCGCCGTTGGTTCCCAGTTGCTTGATGGCGACGAAGGCCGCAACCGGGCCCCGCGCGATCGTCTGCTCGAGCCCTTCCAATGTGTGCGCGACCGCCGCACCCTTGAATGTCATGGGGATACCACCGATGAGCAGCAGTGTGGCGACCACGAGACACAGGGGCAGCAAAATCCCGAACGTGGCGCGGAGCACATCGCGATAGAAGTTGCCGAGCATGGTTCGGCCCGATAGACCGCGTGCCAAGGCGGTCAGCGCGGCGAGACCCGTTGCGGCGCTCACAAACTGCAACCACATCAAGGCGAACAATTGAGAAAAGTAACTGAGCGACGCCTCACCCGAATAGTGCTGAAGGTTCGTGTTCGACGTGAACGACGCCACCGTGTTGAAGACGAGGCTTGGCTCCAACGCGGCCATCTGATCGGGATTGAGCGGCAGCCAGGTCTGCACCGTCAGGATCAGCCAGGAGACCCCAAACATCACCCCGTTGAAGGTGAGCATGGATACCGCGTAGCTCTTCCAGTTCTGTTGAGCGGCCGCCGCCGAACCTGTCACGCGGACGATTGTCGTCTCAAAGAGGCGTTGAATGCCAGGTGCTTCTTTCGGGGGCTCCATGACCGCCGTCAGGTACCGGCCCAACGGCCAGGACAGCAACACACAAGCGCCCAGAATACTCAGGGAAAGGACCAAGGACATTTATATTCTCCACTAAAACCGGCCGGGGTTCACGATGGCGTACAGCAGATACGCCATGCAGAACACCGCGACCGACGTCGTTACCCAGATCATGAAGGACTCCCTTCTGTTACATCCGGTCCAGCGAGACGGTAATTACTCCCAGGACCACAAAGACACCCAAACCAAGAAGACCGAACACCATCACCATTCCTCTGACTCCTCGTTCGCGCATGGAGCGGCTTCTGCGACGAGCGGCAGGGTGAACCAGAATGCCGATCCGTGCCCCGGTTCGCTGTCGACGCCGGCTTCGCCGCCGTGCGCCACGACAATCTGCTTGACAATGGCCAATCCAAGACCGGCGCCGCTGCTGCCTTCCTGGCCGGGCGCCCGGTAGAACTGCTCAAATACGTGCGAACCATGCTCGGCCGGAATCCCCGCGCCCGTGTCTTGAACCAGGAAGCGCACCTTGTCCGCTTCCTGCACCGCCTCCACGGTGATCGTACCGCCCGCTGTCGTATAGCGCAGGGCGTTCGTAAGAAGATTCGCAAAAACGTGACGGATCCTCGCCGGGTCCGCGCGCACCTCCGGAATATCGGGAGGAACGCGCAGCGCCAGGGCAATCCCCTTGTCTTTCGCTTCGGCGTTGAACGTCTCAATCGCTTCACGCGCGAGCGTCAGTGGTGATACCGCGCACGCGTCTATCATCGCGTGGCCGGATTCAATGCGGTTGATATCGAGCAGGTCTTCAACCATGTTGACCAGCCGTTCACTGTCGTCGCGCGCGGCAAGCAGGAGTTCCGTTTGCTTTTCATTGAGCGTGCCAATCTTCTCATTGAGGAGGAGGTGAATCGACATGCGCAGTGACGTCAGAGGCGTGCGCAGTTGATGCGAAACGGTCGCGACCGCGTCGCGCTTGAGTTCGCGCTGCTCGTAGGCTTGCGTCACGTCACGCAGGAGCACTGCGGCGCCGGTCGGCTCTTCCGCGCCCGTGCCCACCGGAATCGGAATCGCCACCGGCCGGAAGAAGTACTCCTTGTTTTCGATGAATTGCTGGACCGCGCCGCCTTGCCCAACGTATTCGACGAGACGCCGTTCCGTGAGGGCCCGCTCCACCAGCGGAGGTAGCCAGTCGAGGTTCATTTCGCGGATCAGCGCGCCGGGACGCATGCCGAAGTACCTGACGGCTGTGTCCGTGGAGATCTCGATGCGCCCGTCGAGGTCCATGACCGCGG
This sequence comes from Candidatus Hydrogenedentota bacterium, assembly GCA_020847495.1. Taxonomy (GTDB): domain Bacteria; phylum Hydrogenedentota; class Hydrogenedentia; order Hydrogenedentales; family SLHB01; genus JAHDWY01. Next base: position 21,196 of record JADLCA010000157.1, read on the forward strand.
CCGCGGCGGGCAGCGCGGTGAACACGTCCTCGGCGGCCCGGCGCATGCGCTGCAACTCCATGCGGTCGCTGCGGCGCGTCGATCGCAGGCTCTCCGCCATGGCATTGAACGCGCCAGACAGCTGGCCCACCTCGTCCCGCGACCCATTTTCGAGAACCAGGTCGAGGTTGCCGCGCTGGATCTCGTTGGCGGAGGCGATCAGCGTATGGATGGGCTTGAGGATCCAGTGGCGCACGAAGACGATGAGCAGTACGGCCAGAACGGCGCACGCTCCCACCGCAGCCACGATGCGCCCATGCGCCGAGACGGCGAGACGGCGCGCGCGCTCGTTGGCCTCTTTCATGTTCTGCTGGTTCATCTCCAGGATCTGCTGGGCGAGTGTCTTTATCCCGGTGAACGTGGGCAGGAGAACGTGCCGATAGGCATCGCTCCGCGACCGCGGATCCAGCGTCGTGTTGGTTACCTGCGTCATCGCGGATTGGTAGCGCTCAAAGAGCGCCTGGATGCGCGCGGCCTTCTCCTGCTCGTTCGGGAGTGTGACATTGCCCAGCTCGACGCGGAGTGCTTCTTCAAACTTCTTCAGGTTTGGCTCCACGCATTCGCGGCTCTCCTCCTCATAACCCAGCAGGGAAAACAGCAGGCCGCTGTCCACGCGCTCCAGCGACTCTTTCATGTCCTGACACGCGATGACGCTGCGGTAGTTCTCGCGCAGAATGACGTCGATGGCCTGGCCGAGGTAGTGGATTTGCTGCATGGTCAGCATGCCTATCCCGCCAACCATCAACAGCAGCCCGGCGAACCCGAGCATGAGTTTTCCTTGAATCTTGAGCATGGATATTTACTCCTGGAGGGTGAGGAGCAAATCGTGTGCCGCCTGCGGCGCATGGACAAATCTTGGACTTACATGGGAGGCGCACGAGGGCGAATTGACAAACACAATGTAGTCGGAGTTCGGGCCTTGCAATCTGCAAGGCTGCGCCCGGATCAGATGCCGTATTGCTTGCGCTTGCGCCAGAGCGTCGCCTGGTCGATTCCCAGTACGTCCGCCGCGTTCTGCAGCGACCCGGTAACGGCCAGTACGCGCCGAATATGCTGCTCCTCGACAAGGTCCAGAGGCACAGCATCGCCAAGCTGGACGGGCAAGGCGGCAGGCACGACAGGGTCGGGCAAATGACAGACATCGACCAGCTCGCCCGCGCACAGGATGGCCGCCCGCTCCACGACATTGCGCAACTCGCGGATGTTTCCCGGCCATGGATAGCCTCTCAAGGCCGCAATGGCTTTCTGAGTGAACCCGGAGATGCGCTTGTGATTCTGCGCGGCAAAGAAGGGCAGCATGCCCGCAGCGAGCGATTCCACATCATCCGGGCGCGCGGCCAACGCGGGAATCGCGATGGGAAACACGTTCAGGCGGTAATACAGATCCTCGCGGAAACGGCCCTCCCGCACGGCGTCTTCGAGGGGCGTGTTGGTGGCGGCGATGATGCGGACATCGGCGGTGATAGTCGTTTGCCCGCCCACGCGCTCGTAGGTCCTTTCCTGGAGAAAGCGCAGCAGCTTGGGCTGGATCGCGGCCGGAAGATCACCTATCTCGTCCAGAAACAGGGTGCCGCCTTCGCAGCCCGCGATCCGGCCGGGATTATCGCGCAGGGCCCCCGTGAACGCGCCTTTGACGTGGCCGAACAACTCGCTCTCCAGCAACTCGCGGCTCAAAGACGGGCACGAAACCGTCACGAACGGCTTCGCCGCGCGCGGACTCCACTCGTGGATCGCCCGCGCCAGCACGGTCTTTCCCGTACCGCTCGGGCCACGCAGCAACACGGTTGCCTCAGACAGCGCAACTTGCCGGGCCTGCTCGAGGGTGCGCTGCATCGCAGGACTTTCGGAATGGAACACGGCGCCCGGGTGCAGGTTCTTAAGATCCTCCTGTAGCACGTCCAGACGCCGCTGCATAGTCCGCAAGGTCCCCACGCGCCGCGTGACCAGCAGCACATGGTCCGGATGGAATGGCTTTGGGATGTAATCGGCCGCCCCGCGCCGCATTGCCTCTACCGCCGTGTCTATGGAGGCGTACGCTGTGATCACGACGACGTGGATCCACGGCGACGCCGCCTTCAACGCGGGTATGAGATCGAGGCCGTTGGAGGTCCCAAGGCGCATGTCGACAAAAGCTAGATCGAAGACCTGGCGCAGTGCTTCCGCCTCCGCATCTTCGGGATTGCTGACCGCCGTCACCCGGTGGTTCTGCGCTTCCAGGCACAGCTTGAGGGTCTTCCGGATGTTCGCCTCGTCATCTACTACCAAGATGTTGAGGGGAACGTCCGGGGCCACCCGGTTATCCGATGAGTCTTCGCTTGCTGCAATATCCATAGCAGCGCCATTATCTCAGAAACCACCACCCCACCGGGAGCGCCCCCAGGGCAATCGCATTGAAGCTCCCCGTTCCGCTAGCGCCACAAAGCCCCTCTGGTATCGCCTCACTTAGGGAGCTATCCCAGATTTCTCGCTCACACATACCGCAGTTCTCTCAATCTCAGGTGAAACAGCAGTTTCCAAGACCCTGGCACGTCCTTCTTCCTTACATGATGTGCGTGCGAGAAATCCTCTCGAGTGAGCCTGCGGGCCATTGCGAGAGCATATCTCACCGCCTGTTACGCGGGGGGCGGTGAGACATGCGGGCTATCGCAAGTTGACGGTGAGTCAGCGTGAGCTGAGCCCGGGCAAGATGGGTGCGAATCGGTGGCGTTGAGCCGCCGTAATGGCCTGAAGGGCCTAGGTACTCGTAGCCTTGGGTTGGCCCGCCGGTACGGCGGGACTACCCGGGGTCAGCAGATGCCTCAAGAAGATCCCCTGAAGGGGGTGCATAGCTCACGGTTCAATCTGATGAACGGCACGCTTGGGATTGGCGACACGACGGCTATACAACCCTTTCAGGGTAGTAAGAATGGGCATCTCGATACCCGGGGTAGGCCTTCGCTGCGCTGCGGCCGACCCCGGGCTATGAGTACGTAGGCCTTTCAGGCCATGAGAGCGTGATGGGCCGTCGACCTCAATGGTTTGCGGCAATCGAGTAGCCTCTTCGCACTGCTCGTTGCCTGGCAATTCGCTTGACATTCTCCCGTAGAATGTCTGGGCGGTGTGGGTGAAGGGACAGACCCTGTGTTTCGCTTCGCAAAGCCTGCGCGAAAGACGGGGTCAGTCCCATTCAACTGCCGTTTTTAGGTTCATCCAAGTCCGCAGTTTGGGTCTGATTGCCCTGTGGCCAGTGGTTTCCCCAACTTGGCTTCTTGTAACGCCTATGGACGAGGAATAGACTGCCCCCAAAGGACCAGGCGCTGCGTCAAATCCATCATGCGGAGACCGAAGCCGCACAAGGAGAGGAAAACATGAGCGGGAAGAACCTCGACCCCTTTGTTCCGGCGCGCACATTTGTCCAGACTGGTGCGCCTGTTGTGCCCGAACTGGACCGGTGGCAGCAGATCGGCGATGCCGAGGTCGAGATGGCCGCAGACATGACGCGCCGTAACGAGCTTTCCGGAGGCACCCCCATTGTCCGGGAGTTCGAGAAACAATGGCGGGAGTGGATCGGCACGCGCTACGCCATCACCACCGTCAACGGGACCTCCGCTTTGTACAGTGCGTACTTCGGGCTTGGTGTGGGTCCGGGTGATGAGGTCATCTGTCCGGTCAACACCTGGATTTGCAGCATCGCTCCGGCGATCCTGTTGGGCGCGAAACCGGTGTTCTGCGATATCGACCCTGATACTCTGCAATTGGATCCCGAGTCTGTCCGGTCGAAGATCACCGGGAAGACGGCCTGCATCTGCGCAGTGCACCTGTGGGGCAATCCCTGCAATCTCGATGCGATACTCGCGCTTGCGAGCGAGCGGGGCATCCCTGTCTTGGAGGACTGCTCGCACGCACACGGGGCGAAATACAAGGGGCGTATGTGCGGCGCGATTGGAGCGGTGGGATGCTGGAGCCTCCAGGGCTCGAAGCCCGTGAGCGCGGGAGAAGGCGGCGTGGTCGCGACGAGCGATACGGATATCTTCGAGCGGGCCTGCCTTGTGGGTCAGGTGAATCGAATCGCGGGCATCGATCTCGTGGGTGCCCGCTATGAAGAACATCAGCCCCTTGGTCTCGGCATGAAATTCCGCGCTCATCCCCTGGGGATTGGGATCGCAAAGGTCCAGCTCGACAAGCTACCCGCATTGAACGCGAAGCGCGAGGCGTATGTGTCGAGCGTCGAGGCTGGGTTGAAAAACATCCCAGGCTTGCGGCCTGTTAAGGTGTATGAAGGGGCCGAACGTGCAGGCTTCTACGGCTTCCCGGTCCGCTACGCGCCACGGGAATTGCAGGGACTCTCCTGCAAAGCCTTTTGTTGCGCGCTGAACGAGATGGGCCTCAAGGTAAGTATCGCGCCCTACCCGAATCTCCACAACCTGCCGCTTTTCGCGAAGGGATTTGACGTGTTCACGCGCAATCGCGGGCCCCTGTGCGCGTCGGAGGGATACACCGGCTACCGGCGCGGCGATTTCCCCAAGGCGGAGGAAGCGGAGGAAAACACGCTCTTTCTTCCGCAATTGGGCGATCCTGTGCCCAATGCCGCGGACCTTGTGCTGGAGGCCCTGCGCAAGGTTGCGGACCGCGCACCCCAGCTTGCGAAAGAGTCTGAAGCACAGACAAGCGCAAACGCGTAACCGGACCTCTTACCCCCGCAAAGGGGTGCTTACTGTTTCGGACTCCACAGGAACGCACGCCGATAGAGACCGCCCCGGGGACTGCGGTCAGCTGAAATCGTGTCAACCAGCACGGAAATGCCGTTCCTCTCCCCCGGCCGGGTGTGGGCGGTCACATCAATATCGAAGGGCTGGCGGGAGCTTTGCCTCTCACGATGATCGACCAGCATTCCGTTGACCCATATCCACAGTTTGTCGCTGTACACGCCGCCAAACGTGAGCCGTATTGGCTTACCCTGAACCTCCTTGGGAACGAAAACATCGGCTCGATACCACGCCTTTCCCGCATAAGCCCAGCCGCGGGAATCCTGATTGCCCTGCAGGTCCCAATAGAGCGTGCCGTCGATTTCGTTCCAGGGCTGGCCCGAGTCCGCGTTGTACCACTGGTAGATGACGCCCAGACCCTCCGGGTCTTTCTTGAACTCCCAGCGATCGGGTAAAAGGGCCACCAGTTCTCCGCGAGCGCCGCCGGCCTGATCGGCGAGTTCCTGATAGGTCTTCCTGTACCACTCAGGACTACCTTGTGTGTCTCGGCACCATTCGGGGGTGAACGGGAGCAGCGCCGGATCGATCTTGCCAACCTCTTCGCGAATCGCAAGCATTCTGTCAGCGCACGAAACGGCGCCCGTGAAATCGCCGCGGCCCGCGGCCTCTTCCATCTCGAGAAACGCGGTCATGTTCTCATGAACGAGTTCCAGTACCCGGACATGTGTCTGGTTCGGCTCTCGGCTTACCTGCGCCTTCGCGTGTGCAAGCGCAGTATCCAGCCGCCGCATCACATCTGGTGTGAGCACGGCCTGCCACGGCATGAGGCGGCCCCACGTCTCGTGCACGGGTGTTGCGTCAACGGCGTCCTCGATAGTCCAGATGTAGTCCTCGACCGGGCCGGCCGCCGGGCCGTAGAAAGCCTCGCAGTAATCGCGGACCAAGGCCCGCACGTCCGCATCGGCATCCCACATCAGCCTGCCGCGGATGTAGTAATTGAGATGCGTGACCATCCAGCAGTTCTGGCCTTCGGTCCAGAATCCCCACAGGTTGCGCTGCTTGAAGTACGGGAAATCGCGCATGAGGTTGTGCAACATTGGGAATGGCAGGCCGTCGAGACTCTTGCCGGGGTCGTAGTCGTAGATAAAAACGCCATTCAAGTCGCGGGTCCAGCGATCAAGCACACCCTTGTAGACCTGGCGCTGCCAGCAGTGCGCGTCTCCGATCGAGTGCAATGTACACGCATCGAGGAGAGCGGACTGAATGCCCAGGTTCGGGCTCAGCGGCCCGACGCCCTCGGGCGGCAGCACGCGGTTTGCATACCCGTTCGTCAGCAACCATCGGTCCGGGAACTCCTTGTAGACTTCCTTGGCCACTGCGTTCGCGAAGCTGAACCACTGATCGCTGAGGCTGGGCTCGCCGTATCCCTTTCCGGAGAATCCGGGAATGGAGGCCTTGCACTTGTCACAATAGCACCTCGGGTGGCCATCCGGCGGCGCGAACCCGAAGGTCATGCTCTCGGGATGCTCACGGAATTCGTCCGTGATCGTATTGACCGCAATGCGAACGGCTTCTGGCTCCGAGAGGCACAGCATGTCCTTCATGCGCTCGCCCTTCTCGTCGATGGCGTAGATCTGCGGATGGGACTCAAAATACTGTTCCGCGGGAGCGAGCCGTGTGATGGTTCCATCCCCGGGCAGGCTGAGGTTGGAAAGGCTGGTCATCCGGTTTCGGTCGAGCCATAGCGCCAGGTTTTTCGAGTCATCCTCGCGCACCGGCATCCATCCTGAATACCAGATGTTTCGGAATCGGAAGTCTGGACGTTCTGTGCGGTCCACATCTGGCACCGCGATAGTTTCATGCTTGGGAATGACCTCCCCGTAGGGTCCCGGGAAAAACCAGCGGCAACCGATACTCTCCAGGAAATCATACACGGCGAAAAGCGTACCCCGGTACGGGCCTTCCTCATTGCCCGCGAGAATCAGGGTAGAGTTGATTGTGCGAATGACATAACCTTCTTCGTTCATGTTGCTTGTAAACCCCGACGGCACATCCACGCCGAGGTCACGAACGGCCTTGCCGGGTCCAACCAATATGGCGGCCCCCGATAGGCCTTCCCTGCCAGTGCGCATGTCAAGGCGAGCGCCGCTGATGCGCTCGACATACGTTTGCAGTTCCTCCGCCGCGTGCCGGGTCAGTTCACTCGCACCAGAATCGATGACAATCGTTGCCAGCGGCTTGGCGCCGTCCACAAGGATCAACTCAGCCCTTGCGGTGTGTGCCAGGATCATGGCGACGGCGCAGGCCATCAAGAAGGATTTTGGAGTTCTCATCATGGTGCCTTTCAGAGAATGTATCTCCCGCCCTATAGAGATTGTCGAAATCGCACGCCAATACACCGGTCAATCTCTGCGAAGTCCAGAGGGACGGCAGAATGTGTCTCAAAGCTCCACAAGATGCATGTACTTCTGGGAGAGCCGCTCCACGCCCGTCTTCGTGACCCGGACGCCATTCTCCCAGCGCAGACCGAAATCCTTGTCGTAGAAGAAAGTGTCGACCTGGAACATCATGTTCTCATCGAGCGTGTACGCGGATGTCGATTCCATCCACGGGCGCTCGACTTCCATCATGCCGATCCCATGACACGGGCCGTAGAGCATGTGCTTCTTGAATCCGCGCCGTTGAACGAAGTCCTCATACTCGCGCACGACCTCGGCGGCGGGTTTGCCGCCCCGCATCAACTCCATCGTCTTGAGATGGGCCTCGAGTCCGAATTCGACAAGGCGCTTCTTGCGCGCGGGCAGTTTGCCGATCGAGCACGGCAGACCCACGCTGGAAGAATACCCGCCGACACGCGCGCCGATGTTGAGCTGGATGATCTCATTTCGCTTGATCGTGTTGTGTGTGGCGCGCGAGATGGCGTGCTTCGTGGCCGGCCCGCAGAAACAATACAGGGCATGCCCCTCGTATTCGCCGCCGTGTTTATAGATCTCTCGTTGCGCAATGCCGATCACCTGGAGTTCGGTCATGCCCGGCTTCATTTCGTTCAAGATCGCATCAATGGCGAGTTCGCTGATTGCGTAGGCCTTCTTCATCAGCTTGATCTCGGCGGGGCTCTTCTTCATCCGCAGAGAGAGCAACGTGGCGTCGGCCTTGACGAGCTTCACGCCGGGCAGTTCGCTGCACAGGCTATCGTAGACCGGCAGCGGCAACACCGAATACCCCACGAGTCCCAGCCGCTTCAGTTTCTTGCCGGGCATGGCCTTGGCCACGACGTCCTTGAAATGCGCCACCGGAATGCCCGGATACTCGGGCTCCGCGGACTCCCGGTACTCGACCATCATCGCAATCTGGCGGATTTTGCTGCGCGTCTTCGCGTACGCCTCGCTTTCGGGTCCGATGATGAGTACGGGTTTGCCCACGGCAGGGACAAACACACCGGCGCTCTCAAAGGTGGGCCAATACTCAGAGAGATACCGCACGTTGGCAAACTCGCCTTCGCTCGCATGGACCAAGGCGGCGTCCAAACCCGCCTCCTGGATATTCTTCTGGAAGCGTTTCATGCGAGATTTGTATTCGCTGTCAGGAATCGTAAGCACGGATAATCTCCTTCTGCCGGGCAAGGCAACTTCAGCAGGCCTGTCATGGACGATCGCCCCGTGAGTCCAGTGCCGGTGGTTCGGTCCGCCGCCCCTCGCGCGGGCCTAATTGACTCTAGCAGATAGCTTCGATGCCGCGCCAACCCCAAACCGGGGCTGGCGGCTCCTCCTGCCCTGACTCTTGAATAGAGGCTTTCTTCAGTGCAAGAATCTCGCGTGGTGGGTTTGGCCACATACGGCGGAATTTGGCGGCAAGACCCACAGTCCGCAGGGAAGGGCTGCGATAAGGAAGGGGGTTGCACGTGTCAGAATTCAGTTGGATCGATGGCAGCATCGTGGGTGTGTACATCATCGCCACGATGATTGCCGGAATCGCGGTTCGCCGCTATGTCGTCAAGGTCGACCATTTCCTCCTCGCGGGCCGCGAGATGAACCTCTACCTTGGCATCGCCTCACTCGCCGCCACCGAGTTCGGTATCGTGACCTGCATGTACACGGCGCAGAGCGGGTTCAAGAACGGTTTCGCGGGTGCCACGCCCGGTATTCTTGCCTTCTTTGCCATGTTCATGGTGGGGTACACGGGTTTCTGCGTGAAGCCGCTCCGTGACGCCGGAGTCATGACCATCCCCGAACTCTTCCAACTGCGCTACGGCTCACGTATCCGTTGGCTGGCCGGTGTGGTCATTGTGCTGGGCGGTCTGCTGAACATGGGCGTTTTCCTGCGCACGGGGGGTGACTTCCTCGTGGCCGTGTGTGGGTTCGACCTGAAATACCTTGAAATCACGATGACCGCGCTTCTGTTGTGTGTTGGCATTTATACGGTCTTGGGCGGGATGCTGTCGGTCCTGGTCACCGACTTCCTGCAGTTCATTGTCATGAGCGCCGGCCTGCTCGCCATAACCGTTTTGATCCTTGTCCATATCGGTTGGAGCAACTTGACCACCATCGTTGAGATACGGTACGGCCAAGGCGGGTTCAATCCCTTCGTGCATCCGGACATGGGATGGGAATACGTGGTGTCGAACGGCATGCTGAGCGTCGCGATGGTACTGACGTGGCAGACCACGATTCAACGGCTTCTGGCCGCAAAGGACACGCGCACGGGGCGTCAGGTTTATACCCGCACCAGCTTCTTCTTTCTGTGCCGTTGGCTGATCCCGGTGCTGTGGGGAATCGCGGCATTGACCACTTTCACCGATGTGGAATTTGCCGAACTTGCGGCGCTCGATACGGCCGAGGCCCAACAACGCACTTTGCTCGCCATGCCGCAGTTTCTGGGCACGTTTGCACCCGTTGGA
>JADLCA010000158.1 GCA_020847495.1 Candidatus Hydrogenedentota bacterium
GCCCGGAACGTGATTGAACGTCGCGATACCCGCCGCCGTGCTGTCGTCGTTCTCACCGCCCGTGTCGCCGACCTTCTTCGATGCGCCCCACGTGTCCATCATCACCGGAATCGTGCTCTGTCCCTGGGCGCCTCCCGCGGGATTGTTGATGTCGGTGATGAGGAAGCGCTCCACACCATCGTGCAGACGGTACAGCACGTCCGGGCCCAATTGGTGGTCTTCCGTGATCCAACGTTCCTTCGGTTTCGCCCACGTCGTGTTGGCGTCGCCGTTCGACGTGAAGAACTCATCGCTGTCCGCCGCGCCCACTTCCCATTTCAGACCTTCCGGCAATTCGTAGAACCCCGTCCACGTGCTGCCGCTGTCTTCGTAATAGGCCGCGTTGTACGGGCAGCCCGGACCCAGGTCCATCTGGAACTGCGTGATATCAAAATTGTCGCGCACCAATTCGCCCGAGTTCTCGTTGCACTTCCACGCCAGCCGCGCCGACGACCCGTGCAACGTCGCCCAACCAAAATACACGTACGACCGCGGATAGCTAAGGTGCGCGATCATGCAGTCCGACGTTGCTTGACCCGCATCGATCATCGCCTGGATTCCCGGCGTCCCGCTGTCGATATCGCGCACCATCGACGCCCATCCGCTGGGATCGCCATCCGAGTCGGAAGGACAATGCGTGATCCCAGGGTCCGTCAAGTACTCCGGATATACCTGCCGCATGTCCGGTCCAAGCAGCTCTTCGCGAAATCCAGGGAAGATGTCCTGCATCTTCGGGAAGTTCCCGCCCGTGTTCTCCCCCGCGAACATCTTCATCGTCAGACCCCACTGCTTCAGGTTGTTCTGACATGAAGCCCGCCGCGCCGCCTCCCGCGCCCGCGCCAACGCCGGCAACAGAATGCTCGCAAGAATCCCGATAATCGCAATCACCACCAACAGCTCAATCAATGTAAACCCGCGTTTTCGTGACATCGCAGTCACCCTCCTCCTTTTTTGGCCCATGTCCAGGCTTCAGAAAGCGGACTTTTCCACGCCCCACGATCTTGCCAACCGGCCAAGACCGTCCATTTCGTCCGGCCTGCTTGCGCAGGCGGTCCAGCCTGAGCCGTCCCGCCCGTCCGATCAGTCTGATTCGTCAGATCCGTCCGATTTCCGCCTCCTACGGCCAAAGGTTACGAAGTCCCCATTAGCACGGCACGAGTTGGCGGTTAGTTTTCTGTGAGCAACGAAACCGAAATGTCCTTTTCCGCGCTCCTCATTCGTCGTCTTGGTGAGTCCGGCTGAGGCTGTCCGGCTCACGAACGCGCGCAGATGCGCACAAACCCATGGCGTTACGCGCCATACGCTATTTCGGACTCTGTCGCATTTACGACGAAAGGAGCCAACATGGAAATCAAGACCTATCTCGATTTCAACGGACGCTGCGAAGAGGCTATCGAGTTCTACAAGAAAACCCTGGGCGCGCAAGTCAACATGATCATGCGCTTCAAGGAAGCCCCCGAAGCGGGGGAGAGCTGCGCAGGCATGCCGCCCAACTCCGAAAACAAAGTCATGCACTCCTCCCTCCGCATCGGCAACACGGAGATCATGGCCACGGACGGCTATTGCCAGGGCAATCCAGAGTTCAAAGGATTCTCCCTCACGCATGAGGTTACCGATGAAGCCGAGGCCGACCGCGTCTTCGGGGCCTTGGGCGACGGCGGACAGGTCCAGATGCCTCTCGCCAGAACCTTCTTCAGCCCCAAGTTCGGAATGGTAGCCGACAAGTTCGGCGTTTCCTGGATGGTGCTGGTCGCGATGCCGTGCCCCGGAGTGGAACTTGAATCCCAGGAACACGTTCAGGTGTGATACCGCCCCCCCGGCGGACGAGAAGGCTGAACCAATCTCGCGGAATCGACCGCTAACAGGAGTCTCGATACGATGAGCAACGACCCGTCAAAATCCCTCTACTTGCTTCTCATCCGCGGCACCCACTGGGAAAGCGGCATGTCGCCCGACGACATCCAGCGATTCATGGGCCTGTTCACGGACTGGTGTGACCGATTGGCGGACCAGGGCAAGGTCGTCTCCTCCCACCCGCTGGCCCACGAAGGCAAGCTCGTCTCCGGCAAGGGCGGCCGCACCGTAGCCGATGGTCCCTTCGCCGAGTCGAAGGAGGCCGTGGGTGGATTCTTCCTGCTCGAGGTGGACAGCGCCGAGGAAGCCTTGGCCATCGCCAAGGCGAGCCCCGTCCTTGAGTACGGCGGTTCCATCGAGGTGCGCCCGGTCATCCAGCGCTGCTCGACCATGGACCGCGCCGCAGAACTATCGAAAATAGAGCAAGGCGCCTAGAGTGCCAGCCCCCGAACTGCAAGAGGCGGGCCCTCGCACCCGCGACCCGATTCACCTCGCGGAACACCTCTTCCGCCACGAATCGGGAAAACTGGTCTCCCTGCTCACGCGTACCTTCGGCGTCGACCGGCTGCAACTCGCCGAAGACGTCGTCCAGGAAACCCTGATCCGTGCCCTGCAGACGTGGCCCTACCACGGGATTCCCGACAATCCCGCGGCCTGGATTACGCAGACCGCGAAGAATCTCGCATTGGACCACGTCCGCAGGGAGAACAATTTCCGCGACAAGGAACCGAGCATCGCCGCCTCGGCCCACCGCTGGACCGCCGGATCCGGCGATGCCTCCGATTCCATCTTCTTCGACGACGAACTCAGCGACAACCGCCTCCGCATGATGTTCGCCTGCTGCCATCCCCTGATCCCGCAGGAGGCGCGCGTCGCGCTCACGCTGAAGACGCTCTGCGGATTCAATATCCCGGAGATCGCCAAGGCCTTCCTGACCACCGAGGCCGCAGTGGCCAAAAGGCTGACGCGTGCGCGGCAACGCATCCGTGAAGCACGCATCCCCTTCGAAATCCCAACCGGCGACGAAGTCCTCGTCCGCCTCGAAAGCGTCGAGCAATCGCTCTACCTGCTCTTCAACGAGGGATACAAAGCGTCAGTGGGGGAGAGCCTTATCCGCGAAGAACTGTGCCGCGAAGCGATCGGCCTGACAAACCTCCTGACGCAGCACCCCGTCGGTAACCAGCCCAGGACTCACGCGCTCCTTGCCCTCATGCTCCTGAACGCCGCGCGCCTGCCCGCGCGACTGGATGCCGATGGCCACATCCTGCTCTTGAAGGAACAAGACCGCTCGCTTTGGGACCAATCACTGATCGCACAAGGCATGTCCCACCTGGCCCGGTCCGCCGCCGGCGATGAACTCAGCGCCTTTCACCTCGAAGCCCGCATCACCGCATGCCACTGCATGGCACGCGACTACGCCTCCACCGATTGGCCGCGGATCCTCTCCCTCTACGATCGCCTGGCCGAGTTGGACGATTCTCCCGTCGTCGCCCTCAACCGCGCCGTCGCCGTCTCACAGGTCCACGGACCCCAAGCCGGGATCGAGGCCGTCGAATCCATCCCCAAACGCGCGCAGCTCTTCACCTATCACTTGCTCTACGCCGTCCTCGGCGAATTCGAATCCCAACTCGACAACCACACCGCCGCAGCATCTCATTTCAGACGCGCCCTCGACCTCACCGAAGTCAAATCCGAACGCCTCTTCCTCCTTGGCAGAATCCAAGCCTGCGAATCCCGCAACGGCAGCTAAACGGGACTGAGGTGGCATGGGCATCCCTGCCCATGGTCTTCGAGGTGGCATGGGCATCCCTGCCCATGATCTTCACCCGACGGGCACTCGTGCCCGTCCTCTTCATCCCCTAATAACCGAACCCAGCGGAACCCAGATGCGACCCGACGGATCGCGCAGTCATGCCGGCACAACACGGCCGCGCGCCGCCAAAAGCCTATTTACTAATCTACTAAAGTATGTTTGTACAATTCGGCCTTTGAATGGGGCGAAGGGGGATGTTCTTCATCTTCTCTTGTAAGAAACCCCTCGTTCGGTTTACCAATACATGTAGAACGAGGTGCTGCCTTGACTGATGAAGACCAAAAGTCGCTGTTCATGAACTGGCTGGGCGAACACAGCGCCGCAGTCATGAAGGTGGCGCGCGCGTACAC
>JADLCA010000159.1 GCA_020847495.1 Candidatus Hydrogenedentota bacterium
AGTATGTCGATTTGCGCTTTGACCGCGACGTGGCGTGTCTATAGGGGAAGTAATCCGAATGCAGGGAAGCAGAAGGCCGCATCGTTTCGCGGCCAACAGGATGGGAGATGGGGCAATGACGATGGGAATTTCCGACGAGTTCTCGTCCTTCGATCAACAGGCGGTGATCAAGGTGTGCGGTATCGGCGGCGGCGGCGGAAACGCGGTGGGCCGCATGATCGAGGCCGGCATGAAAGATGTCGAGTTCATCACCATCAACACGGACGCGCAGGCGTTGAAGCACTCCCCTGCCGGTACGCGTTTGCAAATTGGCACGGTCGGGCTGGGCGCGGGCGCAAAACCGGAGGCCGGCCAGAAGGCGGCGCAGGATGACCGCGACCGGATCACGGAGGTGTTGAGCGGCGCGGATATGATCTTCCTGACGGCCGGGCTCGGAGGCGGCACGGGGACCGGTGCCAGCCCCATTGTCGCGGAAATCGCGCGCGAAACCGGCGCGCTGACCGTGGCCATCGTCACGTTGCCGTTCCAGTTCGAGGGCCTGGGCCGCATGGAAAACGCGCTGAAGGGACTCGCTGCGCTGGAGAACCACGTCGATGCGCTGATCGTCGTCCCCAATGACCGGCTGGCCCTGCTGTGCCACGAGAATGTGTCGTTTCTCAATGCGTTCCGGTTGGCAGATGAGGTGTTGCACAATGGCGTGCGCGCCATCTCGGAATTGATCACCCTGCCGGGATTGATCAACTTGGACTTCGCGGATGTGCGGACTATCATGAAGGGCAGCGGCCGGGCGTTGATGGGAATCGGACGCGGGGAAGATGAAAAACGCGCGGTGCGCGCCGCTCAGGAAGCGATTGTGTGCCCCTTGCTCGAGAAGTCGAGCATCGACGGGGCGGTTGGCGTGATCGTAAACGTCAAGGGTGGAAGCGACATGGGCATGCGTGAAGTCCTGGAGGCCGTCACGAGCGTCCAGAAGGCCGCGCACCCGAAGGCGAACATTATCTTTGGCGCGGTGGTGGATGACGAGCCATGCCCGGAGATCCAGGTGACGGTGATCGCGGCAGGATTCCCCTACGAGGCCGTGATGCCGCGCCGGAGCGACCAGGAGACGGTCTCCCTCACGTTCGAAGTCGCGGACGAGGAGCTTCCGGCCCCGAGGGTTCCGGAAGAGGTTCCGGTCCCCGCGGCACCGGCAAGACCCGCGGAGCAGATCCTCTTCTTCACCGAAGAGGAACAGCGCAACGAGCGCGAGGAGTATGCGCGGCATGACACGATCACGCCGTTTGCACCGCGGGAGCCCGAAGAAGACCTCGGGATTCCGGCCTTCATGAGAAAGAGGATGAAACGCACGTGAGTCTGCTCAAGCAGTTGCTCCAGAGTGCCACGGAACGCGGGGCGTCGGATGTCCATATCAAGACGAATTCGACGCCCTATTTTCGTGTCGACGGGCAACTGATCCCGCGCAAACGCGTGCTGACGGAAAAAGAGATCGAAGCGTTGCTGAAGGAACTCTTGAGCGAGCGTCAGCGCGCGGATTTTGACAAACACCACGAGGTAGACTTGGCCCATTCCGATCCGGAATTGGGACGGTTCCGCGTCAATGTCTTCCAGCAGCGCGGCACGGTTTCCATGGTGTTCCGTCACATCAAGTCGATCATCCCAAGTTTCGAGGAGTTGCATTTGCCGATGGCGGCAGAGCGGTTCTCGGACCTCGTGCGCGGCCTGGTGCTGATCACGGGAACCACCGGGAGCGGAAAGTCCACAACGCTTGCGGCCATCATCGATCACATCAACGAGCGGCGCAAATGCCATATCGTCACGATTGAAGACCCGATCGAATACACGCACATGGACAAGAAGGCGGTCGTCAACCAGCGCGAGATCAAGATCGACACCGAGAGCTTTTCGACGGCCATGAAATCCGTGATGCGTCAGGACCCCGACGTCATCCTCGTGGGCGAGATGCGCGACCTCGAGACCTTTCAGGCGGCGATCAGCGCGTCGGAAACGGGCCACCTCGTCTTCAGCACACTGCACACAGCCAATGCCATGCAGACCGTGGACCGGATCGTTGACTTGTTCCCTTCGGACCAGCAGGACCAGGTGCGCTCGCAGTTGTCGTTGAATCTGCGTGGAATCATGTGCCAGCGGCTTCTGCCGCGTGCTTCCGGCTCCGGGCGTGTGCCCACCTGCGAGGTCCTGATCAACACACCATCGGTGCAGAAGCTCATCAAAGAGAACCGGCTCGTGAAGATCCCGCTGGCCATTCAGGCAGGACGTGAAGAGGGAATGCTCTCGTTCAATGACAGCCTTTACTCACTGCTCAAAGGCAAGCTGATCACGTCGGAGACAGCGATGGAGATCTCCGACAATCCCGCCGAATTGAACCTCATGTTGCAGGGAATCCGCCTCGGCCAGATGCAGGGTGGCATCCTCGGGGAGTGAGGGCCGGCGTCTGGGGTGCCGGCTTTGAGAGGGACACAGCCGAGGTTGTGATCTGCGCGCGAAACATCCCCCTCGGCCCTACGGGCCTGCCCCCTTCAAAGGGGAACCGCAGAGCGCGTGCCCTTCGGGCCGCGGGCAATTCGCCCAAGCGTCTACTGGTTGCCTTTAAGTCTCTTTGATTATCTACAAACACAGTGTTGCACGGGTCCCCCTTTGAAGGGGGATCAAGGGGGATGTTCTCCTTCCGAAGTCTTGGATTCCGCCCACTCCCCTACTCCACTTCCTCCGCGAGATGAACCTTGGCCATCATCGGCCGCATGAGCAATGCTTCGAGTTTTCGCGGCAGGATGCGGTGCAACAGCCCCGCGAGCGTCACGAAGAAGGGGCCCGTGACCGGCGTACGCCCCAGCGAACGAAGCGCAATCGCAACGACCTTCTCCGGCTCGTCCGCCATCCGCTGCCTTGCCTTTACTGCCTCTTCTGAGAACCCTTGGGCGGTGAGAATCTCCGTGCGGGTTGCCTGCGGGCACAAGGTCACAACGTCAATCCCAAGCGGCCGCAGTTCCGCATACAGGGAAGCGCCAAGCTGCAAATCGAAAGCCTTCGTGGCGGCATACACGGACTCGTAGGGACACGCTACAATCCCCAGTACCGACGCGACGATGATGATCGCGCCGCGTTTGCGCTCGATCATCTGCGGCACGAGGGCGCGCGTCAGCAAGGCGGGCACGGTGCAGTTGACCTGAACCATATTCGCAAGGCGCTGCGGATCCCGGGTTTGAAACCGTCCTGCATGACCGAATCCCGCGTTATTCACGAGGATGCCGATCGGAAGGTCCGAAACCGCCGACACGAGACGCTCGACGCTGTCCGGTGCGGCCAGATCCTGGGCGACACAACGGCACTTGACGCCGTGAGCGGCGCGCAATTCCTCGGACAGTTCATTCAGCCGGTCCAGACGCCGTGCCACCAGAACGCACGGCACCTTGTGCGCCGCAATCGCGCGGGCAAACTCGCGGCCAATGCCTGCCGACGCGCCCGTGATGAGCGCCCATCCACGGTATTGTGTGAGGTCATTCATAAACTTCACCTGAAGGTTGTCGAGTTACGCTTGACGGTGCGGTTCCGGGCCATAACCAAATGGTGCAGGTTTTGCATCTCCAGGTCTACCTTGAACACCTACGCTTCCAACCCTATCATTTGAGCCGGTGCTGTTGTGGACTACTTTGCAGGCCAAGCCGAGGCCCTTGTGCAGCCGTAGTCTATCCGATTCATCATGCGTCGCGCATGGCGCCATACTAACCAGAGGGTCACATGACTACTTCCAATCCCTACCGGCTCAGAGCAGTTCTTTCAGGTGTGCTGTTCTGTATTGCCGCGTCCGTTCAAGTGGCCGCGCAGGAATCCTCGCTTTCGCAGGACCAGGAAAAGGCACTGCGGGGCCTCGCCCGAGGAGAGGCCATCGATTGGCCGGGGATGACGCGGGCACAGTCCAAGACATTGTACGAGCGGGCGGAGCGCTATCTCGATTTCTACCAGAAATACCACGTGCCGCACGGCCTGAACGCGGATGTCTGGTGGCGCGACTACGAACGGACCAGCGTGTACCGGCTCGAAGGCGTGGGCGATAGCGCGGCGTGGACAGGACATTACCTGGCGGCGCTCGCGTTGAAGTACAGCATCACGAAGGATGCGAAGACGCGGGCCGATATCCTTGCCGTGCTCGACAAGATAGACCTTCTCCTCGTCGTGAGCGGGCGCGAGGGGTACATCGCGAGGTACGCGGGACCGGCGAATGATGAGGGATACCGCCAGTACTACAGCCAGTACGGAAAAGGCGAGGACCCCGGGCGGCCCGGCCTTGGAAAACGCGCGTTCAATGGCGTCGAGCCCTACACGGATCTCGTCTGGCTCGGAGACAGTTCCAGGGACACGTACGACGGCATCAACTTTGGGTTGGCTACGGCCCTTGTCTACGCTCAGGACAAGGAAGTGAATGGCCATATCAAGAGTATCGTTGAGCGAGTCGCGGACCGCCTTATCGGGGACTCCTGGAACATCCTGGACGGCAAGGGGAATAAGACCGGCGCTACGCCAACCTTCAAGGCCGCGTGGATGCGCACGATCATGTCCGTCAACCCCGGAAAATACGGACACCTCGAACCAGAGTACCGGGAGCTTTGCACGACGCTGCAACAACGCACCAGGCTCAAGTCGCCTTTCGAAAGCGAGTACTTCGCGAACAACCTCTTGTTCATTCGCTATTCCGTGCTGTGCGCCCTTGAGAAAGACACCGTGTTGAAAGAGAGTCTGCTTGAAACGTTGACGCAGTTATTTCAAAGCACGCGCACGCATCTCAATCCCCACTTCGCGGCCATCTATGCGCTGGCGGCCGGCGATAACAAGAATGTCGATGTGCAAGCGCAGGTTCAGGGTCTCCTAATCGACTTCCCCGAACCGCCGAAGTTTTTCAGAGCGGTCGATCATCGAAAGGATGCCTCCATCGAGATGCACGACGAGGAGCTCACGAAGTACGCCCTCTTGACGCGGGAGCGTGTGCCCAGTGATTTCTACTGGCAACGCACGCCGTGTCTGAGCCATGGGAGCGCCGACTTGTCTTACGAGCTACCGGGAATTGATGTGTTCCTGCCGTATTGGATGGGGCGCGCCGCCGGCGTGATACCGGCGCCCGCAAACTGATCCCATCCCGCCACAACAGCGGGTCCAGTGTAGTGCGGGTCATTGAAACGCTCTGCTTGCGTTTCCGCTGCACCTGGGCCACAATGCCTTTTCCAGTAAATGCATGTCGCGCCAGGCGCATGAGACTTGGCGTCACGGGCAATCGCCCGGCTAATGGGAGAATCTCTGATGAGCATGAATCGCAGAACATTCCTGGGGACTTCAGCGGCCGCGGTGGTCGTGGCAGGGACGATGGCGAAAGGCAAGGTCTTCGGAGCCAATGAGAAGATCCGCGTCGCTTGCGTGGGCATTGGCGGACGCGGAAAGACGCACCTCGAGGCGTTTTCGAGTCACGAGGATTCCGAAGTCGTGGCCCTGTGCGATGTGGATTCCCAGACGCTGGAAAACGGCGCAAACGTATTCGAAAGAGTCAAGGGACGCAGGCCGCGATTGGCCACCGACGTGCGCGAACTGCTCGCGCGGGACGATATCGACGCGATCAGCGTCGCAACGCCAAACCATACGCATACGCTAATCTCTATCTGGGCGTGCATGGCGGGAAAAGACGTCTACGTGGAGAAGCCGCTTGCGCACGAGGTCTGGGAGGGCCGTCAGCTCGTGGCCGCGGCGGAGAAGCACGGCCGCATCGTGCAGCACGGCACACAGGGCCGTTCCGAGGCGGAGTGGATCAGCACGATCAAGCTCTTACACGAAGGGGTCATCGGCGAACTGCACACGGCGCGGGCGCTGGGCTACAAGAATGGTAACCGCGGCGATCTTGGAT
>JADLCA010000160.1 GCA_020847495.1 Candidatus Hydrogenedentota bacterium
CAAACGGCAACTTCCTCAGCAAGTGGGGAACGCAGGGCGCCGCAGCCGGTGAATTTGACAATCCCTCCGGTATTGACTGTGACTCCCTCGGCAACGTCTATGTGTCGGACGCCGGGAACAACCGGGTAGCGAAATTCTCAGCCACGGGGACATTCGTGACACAGTGGGGCACAACTGGCTCGGGCGATGGCCAGTTCATGGGCGGCGCCACGGGGATTGCCATTGACAACTCTAACAGTGTCTACGTTTCAGATTGGGGCAATAACCGCGTGCAGAAATTCGATACCTCTGGCGCTTTTCTGGGCAAGTTTGGTTCGAACGGATCGGGGGATGGGCAGTTAGACGCTCCTTACGGACTCGCGACTGACACGGACGGGAACGTGTACGTGGCAGACTCGAACAATTTCCGAGTCCAGAAGTTCAATTCTAGTGGCGCCTTTGTCGCCAAGTGGGGCACCGAAGGCCATGGAGACGACGAGTTCGCATATCCCATTGATGTGGACGTAGACACTGCGTCGAATGTGATTGTGGCCGACTCCGAAAATGACCGCGTGATGTTTTTCAACACAGACGGCGTACTCCAGAAGAAATGGAGATTCAGAGATGCCGCGCAGGGGTGGTTTTACCGGCCGCAGGACATTGCGGTCGACGCGTTCGGACGGATGTACGTGGCGGACCGGTCGAACGCCCGCATCCAAGTCTTCAACGCAAAAGGAAAATTTGATTTCGAATTTGGTTCGAGCGGTTCTGGCAACGGCGAGTTTGACGGTCTCGCCGCACTGGCACTCGGACCCGGTGGCGTGCTGTATGTCTGCGATGACAGCCTTAGCCGTGTCCAAAAATTCACCACCTCCGGCATTTACCTTGGGCAATGGGGCGCATATGGCAGCGGCAACGGGCAGTTTGACTGCCCCAGCGGCATCGCCACGGATAACAACGGGAATGTGTATATAGCCGACCAGTGCAACGACCGCATCCAGAAGTTCGACGCCGATGGAGTCTATCTCACGCAGTGGGGAACAAACGGCACTGGGCCGGGCCAGTTCATTTATCCCGCGGGAATCGCCGTGGATGGGTCGGGCAATGTGTATGTGGCAGAGTATGACGGCAATCGTGTTCAGAAGTTCGACAGCAGCGGTACATTTGCACTTCAATGGGGATCGAGCGGTTCCGGAAACGGCGAGTTTTCCTCCCCACAGAACATTGCTGTGGACCCCGCCGGTAATGTGTATGTGTCAGACAGCGGCAATCAGCGTATCCAGAAGTTCAGTCCGGACGGCGTTTTTGTGGTTGCTTGGGGAACCGAAGGAGACGGCGAGGGCGAATTTGCGGAACCAAGGGGTTTGGCCGTAGACACATGGTGGAACGTGTATGTGGTTGACCACATGAACTGTAACGTACAGAAATTCGAAGCCGTGCTTCCCTAACGCGGCATGAAATGCTGTCCGTGCCGCGGCACCTGCCTGCCAGGTGGGTGACGCGGCCTTTCGTTTTTCTTGCGCGAAACGCAAGGGATAACGCTCGACGGCACCGATTCCGGCAAGGTGGTGCTGTTCCGGAACACCAACAATTCACGTCCGTTGTGGGACTAGGTGCCCCTGTCAGGGTATCATGAATTGTCGAGTTGTTTTCACAAGTATTCAGAGAATCCCGTTCAACCGTTGGACCGGCACTCGCCACCCATCGAAGAGGAGTGTTCAGCAATGAAACACGAACGCCCCCAGAACTATGCCAACCACCGCAGTTTTGACCTGAACCTCTATGTCATCACCTTTCTTCTGTTGGCAGCGGCACTCTGCTCTGGGGCTGGCATCGCTTACGGCGCGGGGCTCTACGCGGCGTCCACGCTGCTGATCGTGTTTGCGTGCCTCGGCATGTTGGCCCGTCTGCGGGTCTACGCGTTGCGTGTGCAAGATCGCATTATCCGCCTGGAAATGCGGTTGCGTCTGGATCGCGTCCTGACCGGGGATCTCGCGGGAAAGGGCGCGACATTGAGTTTGAGGCAACTGGTCGGCCTTCGTTACGCCTCCGACGAGGAGTTGCCCGACTTGGTCCGCAATGTCATCGCACACAACATCACGAATGCCGACGACATCAAGAAACTGGTCAAGAACTGGCAGGCGGACCATCTGCGCGTATAACCTCGCGCGGCGGCAGTCCATTCACAGGAGAACCACCACATGAGACTTGGCCTCACCGCGCTTCTAGCCTGTTGCGCTGCGGCTGCGTTGCCCGCCATCGCGTGGGCTGCCTCGGGCGAGGAAGGTGCGCAACCGCGGGTGCTCGTAATCGTGCTCGACGGGTGCCGGCCGGATTATGTGACGCCCGAAGTGATGCCGAACGTGTTTGCGCTTGGACAGCGCGGTATCGTGTGCGAACGGAATCACGCCGTCTACCCCACGCTCACGCGTGTCAATGCGAGCAGTTTCGCGACAGGCTGCTATCCCGCCAGACACGGCCTCATGGGGAACGCGGTCTACTTCCCGGAAGTGGAGTACGGCAAGGGCCTGAGCACCGGCAATGCGGAAAACCTGCAACGTATCGATGAGCACATCGGCGGCACGCTGCTCACCGTCCCTTCCCTGGGTGAAATCCTCGAGCAAAACGGCAAGGAGCTGCTGGTCGTCAGCAGTGGTTCTTCGGGCTCGTCCTTCCTCCTGAATCACCGGGCCAAGGGGGGCGGTGTCATCAATGTCGACATGGTCCTGCCCGAAACGAACAAGGCCCGCGTGGACGAAGCAGTGGGGCCCGTGCCGGAGGAGGCCTATCCGAATGCCGCGCGCAATCGCTGGGTCGTTGATGCGTACATCAAGCTGGGACTCGACGAGGTCCGGCCTGATGTCACCTACATGTGGCTGTCCGACCCGGACCATACCGCCCACGCGCACGACATGGGTTCGCCCACTACGGTCGAAGCGCTGAAAACGGTGGACTCCGAAGTGGGCCGCATCGTGGACGCCCTGGAATCCCGCGGTTTGACGGGGACTACCGACATCATCATAGCGTCCGATCACGGTTTCTCCGTGCAAACCGGCGAGGCCAAACTCGCGGAGTTCCTGGTGCAGAAAGGCCTGAAGGGGAGCCTGAGTTCAGCCGACGTCGTGGTGGTAGACGGCTGCGTGTATGTGGATGGGCACAACGAAGAGCGCATTCGCGCCATCGTGGAACTCCTTCAGGCAACGCCGTGGGTGGGAGCGCTGTTCACGAAGGCCAAGGAACCGAGTTCTCCGGAGGGCGTGGTTGGGGGCACGCTCTCCTTCGATCTCATTCACTTCAATCACGAGCGATCGCCCGATATTCTGGTGGACGCCAACTGGTCTGACGCCAAGAACTCCTTCGGGTGGAGCGGAACCACGGCGTTGCCGGGCGTCGCGGGCCACGGCACGTCCAGCCCCTTTGACATTCACAACCTGCTCATTGCCGCGGGGCCCGCATTCAAGGAACACGCGACCAGCGACGCGCCCACGGGGAACGTGGATATCATGCCCACCGTGTGCGCACTGGTGGGAGTAGAGCCCGCACACGCCGTGGACGGCCGGGTGCTAACGGAGCTGCTCCGCGAAAGTCCTGAAACCGCGAGTTCCCAGAACTTCACCAAGGAAATCTCGCGCGAAGGGTATGCGCTGACCCTTCACGCCACGAAGCTGGAAGACTCGACGTATCTCGATTACACGCAAACGATGCGGAATACGTTTCCAGGTGAGCACTGGGAGACCAAGAGACCGGCGGACGCGGGCCTGGACGGCCCTTCGCTGGAGTCGCTTTCCACCGCGCTCGGTGGCAGGGGCTGTGTTATCAAAGGCGGTTACGTTGTCGCGGCTTGGGGAGACCAAACGGAGCGCGGCGACTGGATGTCCTCTGCAAAACCGGTCTTGAGCACCTTGCTCTTTTTCGCGGCCGAGGAAGGACTTGTCACGAGTGTGGATCAACTCATTGTAGACTTCGGATGGCCGTTGGAGGGCAAGGACCGCGGTATCACCTTCCGGCATCTCGGAGCGATGACAAGCGGGTACGCGCGCCCGGAAGGGCCGGGCGAAGCCTGGGCCTACAACGACTTTGCGATCCAGCTCTATCAGAAGACGCTCTTCGACCGCGTGTTTCATGGCGACCCCAAGAGTGTCGCTGAAGATCCCCGCCGTCTCGGCGCACTGCAATTCGAGGACGGCCTGGAATTCCGCGAAGACACGAGACGCCTGAAGGCATCCGTCCGCGACTTCGCGCGGATTGCGTGGTTCTGGATGAACCGGGGGAACTGGAACGGCAAGCAGGTGCTCCCCTCCCACTACTTCGAAGACTTCATGCAGCCGCAGACTCCGAAGGACTTGCCGCATACCGCTAAAGCCGACACCAACGACGATCTGCAAATCGGGTCCTTCGGCGGGGAATCCGACCATTTCACGAAGTTTGGTGCAGGAATCTACGGATTCAATTGGTGGTTCAACAATACGGGACGGCTCCATCCCGACAAGGCCACATGGCCGGACGCACCGGGCGCTACTATCATGTCCATAGGCTTTGGGGGCAACTGCTCGGTGCTCATACCGAACAGGAATCTGATACTCGTGTCCGCCAAGGGGGACTGGGGACGCTTGGATGCTGGCGAACCGGACAACCAGATGAACCGCACCATTGCAGCCCTGTGCAATGCCGTGCTCGACAAGTAGGCAATTCGATTCAAGATCCTATCGATGGAGACGGCCCGTGAGAATACTAACAAGACTGTCTGTATGTGCGCTCCTGCTGGCATCCTGCGTAACCGCGGAAGATGCTCCGGTGCTCCTCTTTGAAGACCACTTCGACCGTCTGCCATCCGGCAACTTCTTTGGTGTCGTGGGGGCGCATGCGGAATACCATTATCTGTCCGAGACAGCACCCAAGGAGGGCTGGGTGGTTTCCGCGTACACGTCATCGCCGGATTCACAGTTGGCGTGGAAAGTCATGCATGACGGCGATGCGCCGGTGCTCGCACAAACCTACGCGAACAAAGCAAAACACACACATCCGATGATCGTCGCGGGCAGCCCCCTGTGGGCGGACTACGTGTTGCATGCCCGATTCGCCCCCCAGAGCGATGCGAAGCAGAGCGGGTTTGTGTTCCGCTATCACAATGATCGCTGCTATTACTTCTGCGGGGTGCTTGGTGACCGCGCAATCCTCAAGCTCGTTCAACACGAAACTGCCTTCCACGAACCCAACGAGAGAATACTCGCTGAGGTGCCATTCGCCTGGAAACCTGGGGAGTACATAGATGTAAAGGTCACCGTCAAAGGTCAATCTCTCTCCGCGGCGTTCAACGATGCCGTCACCTTGACCGCGGACGACGCGACGCTTCCCCAAGGCGGCATCGGGCTGATGTCGGACGTACCCACGATGTACACGGAGGTTAAGGTCGAGACAAGCCCAGAAGCCAAGGCGCGAATCGAGCAGCAACGTGCGGCGGTGAAAGCAGAGTCTTCCGCACTCGAAGCCGCGAACCCCAAGCCTGTCTTGTGGAAGAAGGTGCGCATCGAAGGCTTTGGCGTGGGGCGCAACCTGCGCTTTGGCGACCTGAACGGCGACGGCACCCTGGATTTCCTGGTGGGCCAGGTGCAACACCATGGGCCCAAGGATAGAAACAGTGAATTGAGTTGCCTGACCGCGATGACGTTTGATGGCAAGAAACTCTGGCAGATTGGGAAACCCGATGCGTGGCGCGATCATCTCACGAACGATGTCGGGTTTCAGATCCACGATATCGATGGCGATGGCCGCAATGAAGTCATCTATTGCATGAACCAGGAGTTGGTTGTGGCGGATGGCGGCACGGGCAAGACGAAGTACAAGTCACCCACTCCCGAATCCCCCGCGAACAGCGAGGAAGACTATAACATCTTCCCGCGTATTCTCGGGGATAGTCTCTACTTCTGCGATCTGCGCGGGACGGGGCGAGATGCCGATCTCATCATCAAGGACCGCTACCGTCACGTCTGGGCGCTCAACGACAAGCTGGAGCCTCTATGGAGCGCCGAATGCAACACGGGCCACTATCCCTATGCCTTCGACGTGAACGGCGACGGGCGGGATGAACTTGCCATCGGCTATTCACTGTTCTCGTCCGACGGGAAGGCCTTGTGGACCCTGGACGAGTCGATAAAAGACCACGCGGATGGTGTGGCGATCGCACGCTTCGGAGGCGCCGCCGGGGAAGAACCCAGGCTGCTGTGCGCGGCCAGCGACGAAGGCATGTTCTTCGCCGGCATGAACGGCACGATTATCAAGCACCATCACATCGGACATGTCCAGAATCCCGCCATCGCCAACTTCCGCGATGATTTGCCGGGACTGGAAGCCGTTTCCATCAACTTCTGGGGCAATCAGGGTATCGTCCACTTCTACGATGCGGAAGGCGCGATCTATCACGATTTCGAACCGGCTCAACATGGCAGCATGTGCTTGCCGGTCAATTGGACTGGAGGAAGCGAGGAGTATTGGGTCTTGTCCCCGAACGTCGAGTTAGGCGGCCTGTTTGACGGAAAAGGACGCCGTGTGGTGCGCTTTCCCGCCGACGGGCATCCCGACATGTGCAACGCCGTGCTCGATCTCACGGGAGACTGTCGCGACGAAATCGTCGTATGGGATCCGCATGAGGTCTGGGTTTATACGCAGGATGACAGCCCGAAGAGCGGCCGCCTGTACCGGCCTGAGCGCAACCCGCTGTACAACTACTCGAACTACCAGGCAACGGTGTCGCTACGCGGGTGGTCGGAATAGCTGGGAAGGCGCCCACTTAGTCACCACGCCCAGTAATTCCCGCCTTTGGACACCCAGTCGCGAGACGCTGCGTCCCGTTCTGCGTTCGACCTTGGAAGAGGTTCGCGTAGGTCTCGAATCCACGCCACGGGCATAAATCCATACTCGACCGAGGCAAGGTCAATCGCCGGATCAATCAGGAGCTCGGGTTTGCGCCTGTTTATGGATACAAACAGATCGGCGTAGATTTCGACGCGATCCAACCCGCGGTCACGCAGCACGTTGGCGGCGTGCCGCGCGAATTGGACCGCATTCCAGACAGGCTGGATTTCCGGCAGCCACCCCGCGAGGGTGTACAACTCAACATTGAAATCGCGGGGCTCCAGCTCCCATCTTCGCTTCGTGTGCGGGTCGTATGCGTGGAAACGGGCAACGCATCTCTTGCTCACCGACATCATTCGCCATGCGTATAGTTGCCCTTCTTCGTTCCAGTGGACCGCCCCGGGATAGAAGTAGGGACGCAACGGCATCAGTCCCTGCCAGAGCACGAATACCGTGAAGAACGCAATCTGGAGACTTCCAAAGCGACGGCGGTCCTGGGGCGCCGCCTGTACCGGCTCGCAGGGCGCATGGCTCCTGCGGAGCACGCGCGCGATCACGGCACGAGGCCAGTCCGGGGCAAAGAACACGAGAGTTGCCCCCATCATGAAGTGTGGAAACACGTCTATGCCCCACAGGTGATAGTTGATGAGATGAAACAGCAGGGACACACAATACGCGGGCAGGCGTGTCTTGCGCCACAACAACGCAGGTCCAACCAGCAAATCGAATAAAAGCCCGGCATAGGACATGCCCAGGATGGCAAACTCTCCCGTTATGAAATTGGCGTGCTCACTGCGGTCGGCGAAAATCCGGAGAGGCACACCGAGCAGCCAGTCTGCCTGGAGTTTGGCAACACCCGCCCAGAAATAGACCAGTGCGAACTGAATTCGGAGTATCCAGACGCACCAGGCTGGCACATACGGGCCATGACGTGACACCCGTAGGCTTGCATCCACGGAAAAGGCGCGGTGCGCAGGGATGACGACCATCAGGATACTGATAATCGCGAGTAGATACATGTGGTTCTGATAGAACCGGATGTCCATGAGTGCCAACGAGAGATGGCATAGGGCGACCGCGATGGCGGCTATGCGGTAGCAGAAGCCGGCAAGAAGGAGCAGGGCCGATGCCCCCAGCACGTAGACCAGAAGCGTTCGGGCATCCGAGGACCACACGGGGACCCATTCGAAGCCATAGTACCTGAAGCGAAACGCTTCCTCCGCGTAGATGGAGAATCGGGGAGACGAATAGTAGAACAGGGCCAGTGCGAACATCGTGGCGGCAAACACTATGCGAAATACCGCCAGCGACGCGGCATCCACGGGCGCCAGTAACTTCTTTACCCACCACCCTGTCATGCGTGATCCCCCTCATTGTCTTGGAGTTTCCGGGCCATGTACTATCACGAGGCATGGGTTGTCTCGCCCCCTTCTGGCGCGGCCTCACCTGCAAATTGCCCGTATGCTAACCCCGACTTCAATGCGAGCGCAACGAACACACGAAAGGGCCCTTCGGGTGAAGCAAATAACTTCCGCAGTTCCGGTCTCCTTGCTCTACCAGGCCGCAGCGCTATGCCTGTTTCTGTTCCTTGCGTACGGAGCCGCGGCGATCGGCGGCGCGGCGACGGCCACATCCGTGGGCACGTGGTACCCCGCATTGAACAAACCGGCATGGACGCCTGCAGGAAGCACTATCGGGACGGTGTGGTCCATCCTCTACTTCCTGATCGGGCTGAGCGCGTGGCGCGTATGGCTGAAAGGCGGACTCAGGATGAACGCCATGCCGCTGGGCGCTTGGGCCGTTCAACTCGTCCTGAACACTTTGTGGTCCGTCGTGTTCTTCGGCCTGCAGCAGCCGGGATGGGCCTTTGCGGAATTGGTGCTGCTGTGGCTGGCTATTCTCGCAACAATGCTGCTCTTCTTCCGTAAGGATCGCATCGGCGGGATCCTCTTCCTGCCCTACCTGGCCTGGGTCACGTTCGCGGGATTTCTGAATGCCACGCTCTGGCGCATGAATGTCTGACGGGGCTAGGCAAGGAAAACGCCCGGCACGCATGCCGGGCGTCAAGGTATGCCGAGAATGCAGGTGCGTCCCTAACCGTTCTTGGCGCGGAAATCGGTCATGAAGTCGGCCAGGGCCTCGACGCCCTCCACAGGCATCGCGTTGTAGATCGAAGCGCGAATACCGCCGACGGAACGGTGGCCCTTCAGCCCGTGCAGACCGGCCGCGGTGGCTTCTTTCGTAAACTTCTGTTCGAGTTCCTCGCTCGGGAGACGCCACGTCACGTTCATGACCGAACGGGACTCCTTGTTCGCGTGGCCTTTGTAGAAGCCGCCGCTCCCGTCGATCGTGTCGTAGAGCAGACGCGCCTTCTTCTTGTTGATGGCCGCGATGGCGTCCAAGCCGCCGACGTCCTCCAGGAGCCACTTCGTGACCAGCATCACCATGTAAATCGCAAAACACGAAGGCGTGTTGTAGAGCGAGTCATTCTCGGCCATCAGCTTGTAGTCGAGCATGGAGTGCATTCCCTCGGGCACCTGCGCGAGCATATCTTCCCGGACAATCACCAGCGCCACTCCGGACGGGCCGATGTTCTTCTGCGCGCCGGCATAAATGAGGCCGTACTTCTCAATCGCAATAGGACGCGACAGGATGTCGGAGGAAGCATCGCACACCAGCGGTACCTTGCCCGTATCCGGCTCCGTGGCAAACTGAACACCTTCGATGGTCTCGTTCGAGGTGAAGTGACAGTAGACCGCCTTCGGGTCAAGGTCGAGTTCGTTCTGGCCGGGCACGCGGACGAACTTCTCTTCCTTGCCCGTCCAGGCGACGCGCGTGGCGCCTTCTTTCTTGGCTTCCTTGATGGCCTTGCCGCCCCAGGAGCCGGTGAGGATGTAGTCGGCGGACTTGCCCTCGCCGCGCAGGAAGTTCATGGGAACCATGGAGAACTGAAGCGACGCCCCACCCTGGATGAATAGCACCTTGTAGTTCTCAGGGAGATTCAGCAGCTTCTGGACATTAGACTTTGCGCTCTCCAACACCGCGGCAAACTGCTTGGATCGGTGACTGATTTCCATCACGGAGGCCCCAGCGCCGGGCAAGACAAGTAGATCGCGTTGGGCCTCCTCCAAGGCGGGAAGCGGCAGCGTGGCTGGACCGGCGGAGAAATTGAATACGCGCTGTTCCATGGTCGTTACTCCTTCGAATGTCCCCTGCACCCTTGAAGAGGAATAGCCCTCGCTCAAGTCATGCTTGAAGTGCCGTATTGTAACGGCGGCATCCAAAGGCTTCAAGGTATACAGTCCTATATATGCAGTCGCCCAATGCCCGCGGGTCGCTTGCTCTATTCCTCACCCCTTGGGGACGCAGACGTAACCGAGGTGCGGAAAGGTTCTTTGCCTGTGGTCGGGAGGCGGGCCATTTCGGCCACCTTGCATTGGCATGATATGCTGAATGCAGAAGATCCTCGCGGGATCGGCCAGGAAGTGCACCATGGGTGAGATCATTTGCCCTTCGCAGGAAACGTCCGGGAACCATGTCGCGCCGGACTATCGCTGTGTCTTGTCAGATGAGCCGCTGACCGTCCAGGAGCACAAGGTATTCGGATCCGGCCTGGACGAGGCGGGGGTGGGACCGTCGATCTGGAAAATCTATGATGCAGTCAGCCGGGTATCCACGCCGCGAACGCAGGCGCGAATCCTGCGCGTCCACGATGGCCCGGAACTTGCCGGAGCGGCGCTCATGCTCCGGTGCCGGGCCTGGGCCGAATCCCTCTTCGCCTCACCTCTCCTCCACCGCCCTGTGGACGCGTTGAGACTTCCTGCTCATATCTGGATTCGGGTTGGCTACTGCGCGGAAGGAATCGCGAATCCCGGTTTCGTTGCGCAAGGGCATTCACGCGACGCGGTGATTGGCGCCATGCTTACTCACCTGAAACGCCACGCCTTGGGCACAATTGTGACGGACACCGTGGCGAATGCAGGGCTGCACGATGGCGCCGCGCGTTTCTCTTATGTGAATGACGGGCGCGTGGTCACGGTGGGGATGCGAGGCATAGACGACTTCCTGGGGCTGCACAACAACCTCGTGCGCAAGATCAAATGGTTCGCAAAACGTGGCGGCCACATCGAGACGATTCGGGGAAGACTGGACGCATCGCGACTTCCACACCTACGGCGCTTCGTCCGCACCACCGCAGACAAGAGCGTAATCCACACGCCGTTCCAGGACTGCTTCGAGAAAATAGTGGAACACACCAGCACGTGTGACTCGCCCGACCTCGTGCACTTCTTCGCGTATCTCGACGGCGCCCCCGTGGGGCATCACACCTTCATCCGCGCAGGCCACACCTTGCGCATGGTCCACGGCGCCTTTGATCGGAGCCTCCCAAAGACACACCACGCCTATGAAAACCTGCTCGTCGAATCCGTGCGCTTCGCCATCGCAGAGGGCGTGGAATCGATTCACTATGGTCCCGTCGTGAACGAAACCAAGCGCCGGATGATGACGGACTCTGAACCCGCGGCTATCTTCTTCTACAGCAACAACCCCATCATCCGGGCGGTGATTCCCCGCGTCTTCCCCTACACACGCATGCAGCGCAGGGAACTGCTGGCCTTCGGCGACGGAGATGGTGACGGGCAGGCCTGAGGGGCGGACCACCGAACGGCCCACTCCTGCAGCGCTACGTTTTCCATCGCACGCGCCGGCCAAATCCGAGGGATCCGCGTCCTTGTAGGCGCGGGCACCACGCCGTGGATTCTGGCACGCTGAAGGCGTACTGCAACTCTAGCCAGGGGCGGAGCGAAGCGCAGCCCCTGGTTGCGAAATCTCCCAAGGATTCAGCCCTGAAAGGGCGTCGCAAACTCAACAATTTCAATGTGTTGCGTCGCCCTTTCAGGGCTTTCGGGTGGGGGTGGCTCGTGCCAGGGGCGTCACTTCGTTTTGCCCCTGGCTAGAATTGCGTGGCGCTTTCAGCGCCAAAGAGAACGCCGGCAGGGTGCCGTCCAGTGAGGACCCAAAAGGCATTGGGGGCATACACCATGCCGGGAGAATATCGCTCAGCGGTCCAGAAATGGGAAGTTTGGGAAGCATGGGATAGTTGGGATGATCGTTAGCGGTTATCCAAGCCCTTCGCAGTAGCCGGGACGGAGCCCCGAACCCGGAGTAGTAGTGCGGTCACCAGCTTTCTGTGACGCGGGGCGCTTGGCTGCCACGCCACTGGCGAGGTGGGCGAGATAGTGCCGGGGAGGTAGTCGTTTCGCTCTTCCGTGTTTCACAGCGACCTCCAGGTTTCTGCGTTGGAGCATAGTCAAATCACGGGCGGGACGCCCGTGGCCCCTTCTGCATCTCTTGTTCTTGGATCGGTGTAATCGGTGCAATCGGTGGATTGCCATCTTCCATTGAGTGCGGATTTGCCGTGATGGTGTACATATTCTGAAGACCATGGGCAGGATGCCCATGCCACCTCGGCGAACCCACCTAGCCGCGTGCCCCGCATGAGCCTTCGTGCGGCGCCCTTGATCACCAATGCCAATTTGCCTGGGTGCTGGTGCTCCTGCCATACTGATCCTGCAAGGCTATCGAGAACGGGCAGGCAAATCAGTCCGCCGTTCGCGAATGTTTCAGCATCGGTGACACGGGAGATCCATAACCATGACACGTTTGTTTGGCGTCTGTCTTATGCATTTCGGCGCAGTGGCCGCACTTTTCATGTTGCCCGTCCTGGCGCACGCGCACCCGGGCCACGAGGGGCACCATCATCATGCTGGCGAGGATGAGGTCCGTGTTGCGCACAATACTGCGGCGAGTCTGCTTCCGCTCACGGCGGTCCGGGCCGCTGGAAAGGATAGGGTCAGCGGCCAAGGCGCGCTCAAGTTCCGGGTGCTGTACACCGGCACTCATCTTCCGCAGGGCGCAATTGACGTCCTTGTGAAGGCCCACGGGGGCTTTGCGGTAGACCGCCGTGAGGGACACGGGGAAACCTATTTCGCGTTGCCGGGCGCGGGCATCATCAAGATGAGTGCGGACCTGAAGACCACGGAACTGATAGAGACCCCCACCGCAGTGCGCGATACCAACATGCACAATACGACCATCTGGTATGACCAGGAGGGCGCGGCGTTTCTCGCGTTCCCGGCGAATGATGCGGGCAAGGTGTTCACCACGACGCTGGACGGCAAGCTCGTGAACACGCTCGAAACGCCGAAGGCGGAGGAGTTGTTCAATGAGCCGACGGTCGACGGGTATTTCGCGAAGGGCGGCAAGTTCGTGCCGACCGATGTGGAGCAACTGAACGGTCTCTACTACGTGACCACCGGCTACTCCGACCTGGATTACGTGCTCACCGCGCGGATCCAGTCCACCAACCCGTTTGCGGCGCACTGGCAAAACCTGGCTTTTGGCGGCAAGGGCACGGCGCCCGGCCAATTCGGCACGGGGCATGGCATCACGGTGTCGCCGGATGAGAAGCGCATCGACGTGGCGGACCGGCCGAATTCAGAGATAGACCGTTTCAGCCCCGAGGGCAAGTATCAGGACACGGTCACGCTACCCGCGGGTTCGTTTCCATGCGATGTGGACTTCGTGGGGCCCTACACGGTAGTGGGTTGCTTGCACGGCCCCAATCACGATCTCGGCGCGCCGGTGTACATCCTGGAAAACGACCAGCTCGTGTCCACGATTCTTCCCAAGGAGGAACTGGGCCTTCAGAACTTCCAGCAC
Source organism: Candidatus Hydrogenedentota bacterium (assembly GCA_020847495.1). Lineage (GTDB taxonomy): Bacteria > Hydrogenedentota > Hydrogenedentia > Hydrogenedentales > SLHB01 > JAHDWY01. Next base: position 13,555 of record JADLCA010000160.1, read on the forward strand.
ATTCACAACGCAACCGGTGTGATGCTGGGAGGCAAGCTCTACGTCATCGCTCAAGCGTGGAATCCGGGAGACTTCGCGGTGTTTGAGCAAGTGGCTCCGTAGGCTGTGTCCGCGCCGCATCGTAAGCCGCGAGGGTCAAGCGGAAGGCAATAACGCCATCGGGTGTATCCTGCAGCGTGAGTTCCCCACGGTGCGCGCGCGCGATTTCCTTGGCAAGGCTTAGGCCGAGACCTGCGCCATCCACTTTTCGATTACGCGAAGGATCTGCCCGGTAGAAGCGGTCAAAGACTTTTTCGCGGTCTTCACGCGGGATGCTGGTTCCCGTGTTCATGATTGTGAACCGGACGGTCTGTCCATCCCGCTTGAGCTGGATACCGATCTTGCCTCCGGGCCGGTTGTACTTGATGGCGTTGTTGGTGAGGTTCTGCACCAACTGGACCAGGAGATCGTGGTCGGCTTCGATCCAGACGCCTTCTTCTACTTCGCTCTGGACGGTGAGTTCAGGAGCAAGTATCTGGACGTCTTCGCATGCGGACTCCAACATTTCACTGAAGTTGAGCGGCTCAAGATTGAGTTTCAGTTGCCCAGCGTCGGCAAGCGATAACAGCAGGAGTTTGCGGATGATGGATTTCAGCCGCTGCACTTCTTCCAGCAGACTGCTGGAAAGTTGCTGCGCGCTGGACCCCGCCTCTGCGGCCTGCAATGCCTGCTCCAGTTCTCCCTGGAGAATGGTGAGGGGCGTCTTCAACTCGTGCGCCGCGTCCGCACTGAAGCGAACGGCCTGCTTGAAGCTCTTCTCCAGGCGGTCCAGCATTTCATTGAAAACACCAATCAGCCGCATGAACTCTTCATCTTCGCGGGACACGGGGATGCGTTGATCGAGCCCCTTCGCGGTGACTCGCTCGGCCGTGGTGGTCAACGCCCGCACCGGGCGCAGCGCGCGCTGCGCCAGGAGCCAGCCACCCGCGGCGATGAGCGCCAAGGCCCGCGGGATCGCGATTAGATACGCGTTGCGCGCCCGACTCACC
>JADLCA010000161.1 GCA_020847495.1 Candidatus Hydrogenedentota bacterium
TCGTCGAGAAGGGACTGCCCGGCGTGAAGATCCGCTCCGTGTTGACCTGTCAGTCCAAGCGCGGCGCATGCCAGTATTGCTATGGGCAGAATCTGGCGACTGGACGCGTGGTCGAGATGGGCGAAGCCGTGGGTATTATTGCCGCGCAGTCGATTGGCGAACCCGGCACGCAGCTCACCATGCGCACCTTCCACATCGGTGGCGCCGCGAGCCGTCAGGTCGAAGTGAGCGACGTCAAGATGGTGGATACCGGCACGATCGAGTACCGCAACGTGCGCACGGCTATCAACCGCGAGAAGAAGCTCGTGGTGGTGAACCGCGGCGGTGAAATCGCGGTGCTGGATGCCGAGGGTAAGGAACTCCAGCGGTATGCGGTGCCGCCTGGCGCGCACCTGCTCGCCGATGACGCCCAGAAGCTGCGCAAGGGCCAGACCCTGTTCGAGTGGGACCCGTACAACGTGTCCATCGTGGCCGAGGTTTCGGGTACAGTTCATCTCGAAGGCATGGTCGAGGGCGTGACCGTCCGCAAGGACGTGAACCCCGATACCGGGATCGAGGAACGCGTCATCACGGAGCACAAGCAGGATCTGCACCCGCAGATCACCGTGCTGGGCAAGCAAGGCGAAGTCTTGGCGTACGCCACGGTTCCCGCGCAGACGCACGTGATGGTGAACAGCGGCGACAAGGTGCAAGCCGGCGACCTGCTCGCCAAGACGCCGCGGCAGTTCAGCAAGACCAAGGACATCACCGGTGGTCTGCCGCGCGTGGCCGAGCTCTTCGAAGCGCGCCAGCCGAAGGACCCGGCCATCATCAGCCACATCGACGGCATGGTGGAACTGGGAGGCGCCACGAAGGGCATGCGCAAGGTGCGCGTGGTGCCGCCGGTTGGTAAGGAGCGCGAGTACACTATTCCGCCAGGTAAGCATCTAAACGTTCAGGCGGGCGACCGCGTGTACGCGGGCCAACGCATCACCGACGGCCCCGTGATTCCGCAGGACATTCTCGAGGTGCAGGGTGAAGACGCGTTGCGCAAATACCTGCTGGACGAGATTCAGCAGGTGTACCGCCTGCAAGGCGTGCGCACGAACGACAAGCACATCGAGGTGATCATTCGCCAGATGTTGCGCAAAGTCCGGATCAAGGACGACCCGGGCGACACGCCGTTCCTCGCACACGAGGAAGTCGACAAGATCCGGTTCCGCGAGATCAACGAGCAGACGCTGGCCAAGGGCGGGCGCCCCGCGGAAGCCGAACCAGTGCTACAGGGCATCACGAAGGCCGCACTGAGCACCGAGAGCTTCGTGGCCGCGGCCTCGTTCCAGCAGACCACCCGCGTCCTGACCGACGCGGCGCTGTCCGGCAAGCGCGACTTCCTGCGCGGGCTGAAGGAGAATGTGATTATTGGACACCTCATCCCCGCGGGTACCGGCAGCCGCCATTATCAGAACACCCATGTGGAAGTGTCCGAAGACCTGATGCAGGACTTCGCGGAGGACCTGGAAGTGGGTCCGGCGGCGGAGGACTCCTTGGAGGAAATGGCGGAGGATGTGTCTGCGGGTTAAGGGATGCTGCGGGATAAATAACGTCCCGCTTGACATGACCCTATTTGTGTGATAGACTTTCGGGCCGTTGTCTCCGGGGGAAAAGTGTGCCTGTTTCCGAAGGTTTCAGGTGCCTGCGCAGGACGCCCCGAGAGGCGAAAGAAGGAGCTAAAGCCCCGTAGATCGGGTGCTTAGGAGTTCAAGGAGAAATGACTTGCCAACCATCAACCAATTGATGCGCGGCACGCGCAAGAAGCGGGTCAGCAAGACCAAGTCGCCCGCTCTGTTGCAGTGCCCGCAGGCCTCCGGGACCTGCACGCGCGTGTACACGATGACCCCGAAGAAGCCGAACTCGGCGCTGCGCAAGGTGGCGCGCGTCCGGCTGAAGAACGGGATCGAAGTGACGGCCTACATTCCCGGCGTGGGTCATAACCTGCAGGAGCACTCGCAGGTCATGATTCGCGGCGGCCGCGTGAAGGATCTTCCGGGCGTGCGTTACCACCTCATTCGCGGGGTGCTGGACGCCACCGGCGACTGCGGCGGCACGGCCAGTGAAAAGGATGATGGCGGCAAGAAGATTCATAACGGGCGTTGGGTCAGCCGGTCCAAGTACGGCGTAAAAAAGCCCAAGAGAAACTGACGAGGAGCGGTGAGCAATGCCACGACGTCGTGAAGTCCCCAAGCGCCAGCCGCTTCCGGATCCCAAGTTCAAGAACATCACCCTGATGAAATTCATCAACACGGTGATGGTGGATGGGAAGAAGAGCGTCGCCGAATCCATCGTGTATGGGGCGATGGACATCATGCACAAGCGTCTTCCCAACGAGGATGTCATACGGATATTTGAAGGGGCCATAGACAACGCCAAGCCGATCCTTCAGGTGAAGTCGCGGCGCGTTGGCGGTTCCACGTACCAGGTGCCTGTTGAGATTCCTCCCGCGACGCGGACGGCTCTGGCCTTTCGCTGGATAATCGATTACGCGCGCAAGCGCGGCGAAAAGTCCATGGCGGAGCGATTGGCCGGCGAGTTGCTCGACTGCTTCAACCGGACGGGCAACACTATCAAGAAGCGCGAAGATACGCACCGGATGGCTGAGGCGAACAAGGCCTTCGCCCACCTCCGATACTGAAGTCTGGCTCGGCTTGTCTCGAGCCGATTCCATTGATTTGTATGTACTTATGACTGGACGAGGAGCCCTTTCCGCGGCCCAGGGCGCGCAAAGGGCTTGAGTTGTGGGATGTCTTGCCGTTTAAGGCGCGGCAAGTGGAAGGCAGAATAGGTAAGAGTTAGGAATGTTTGGCAAACGCACAGAGCATGAAGCGCGCAGCGCGGCGTACGCCTCGTTAACCAGCGCCCGGCACACAATGACCGGGACATCAGCGAGGACGTATGCTCATGTCTAAGCGCCGCTTTAGTTTAAGCAAGACCCGAAATATCGGGATTATGGCGCATATCGACGCCGGCAAGACCACGGTGACGGAGCGGATTCTGTACTACTCCGGACGGCTCCACCGCGTCGGCGAGGTGCATGAAGGCACCGCGACCATGGACTACATGGAGCAGGAACGGGAACGCGGCATCACCATCACGTCGGCGGCCACCGCCTGCGAATGGCAAGAGCACCGGATCAACATCATCGACACACCCGGCCACGTGGATTTCACAGCCGAAGTCGAGCGTAGCTTGCGCGTCCTGGATGGCGCCGTAGCGGTTTTCTGCGCCGTAGCAGGCGTCCAGCCGCAGTCCGAGACGGTGTGGCGCCAAGCGGACCAGTACGGCGTTCCGCGGATCGCTTTCATCAACAAGATGGACCGCGTTGGCGCCGATTTCGAGAGGGCTGTTCAGACGATGCGCGATCGTCTGGGGGCCAAGGTCGTTCCCCTCCAGGTGCCGATCGGCAGCGAAGAGGCCTACCGTGGCGTCGTGGACGTGGTGAAGATGCGCGCCATCGAATGGCGCGGAGAAGGCACCGCCACCGAACTCGTGGATGTGCCGATTCCGGAAGATCTCAAGGAACTCGTCGAGCACGTGCGCCATGAAGCAATCGCCATGGCGGCCGAATGCGACGAGGCGCTGATGGAAAAGTATGTGCTGGAAGAGGAAATCGGCACCGAAGAGCTTCAGGCCGCCCTGCGCAAGGGAACCATTTCCAGCAAGATTTGCCCGGTCTTCTGCGGCACGGCGCTTCGCAACAAGGGGGTCCGTCTCCTGCTCGACGCAGTCGTGGACTACCTGCCGTCTCCAGTGGACGTTGAAGCGGTGATCGGGAAGAACCCGGACCACCACGACCAGGAAGTGGCGCGCAAACCCAGCGACGATGAACCGTTCGCGGGGTTGGCCTTCAAGATTCTGACTGACCCCCACGTGGGACGGCTCACGTTTGTGCGTGTGTACTCCGGTATTGTGAAGTCAGGCGACATGGTGCTGAACGTCCGCACGGGACGCAAAGAGCGCCTGGGCCGGCTTCTGGAAATGCATGCGGACCAGCGAATCGACCTGACCGAACTGCGCGCGGGCGATATTGGCGCTGTGATCGGGGCCAAGAACACAACGACCGGCGACACCCTGTGCGACCCCAAGAAGCCTGTGGCGCTCATGGCGGTGACCTTCCCAGAGCCGGTGGTGCATATCGCGATCGAGCCCAAGACCAAGGCCGACCAGGACAAGATGTCCGACGCGCTGAACAAGCTCAGTGAAGAGGACCCGACATTCCGGGTGCGGGCCGACGAAGAGACCGGCCAGACCATTATCGCGGGCATGGGCGAGCTTCACCTCGACA
>JADLCA010000162.1 GCA_020847495.1 Candidatus Hydrogenedentota bacterium
CCTACAAAGCCGAGGTCAAGGTGCACGAGTCCAGCTTGGCCAAAGTGCGGCCCGATCTCCCCGTCACGCTGGCCGTGGAAGCGCTTCCCGGACACGTCTACGAGGGACGCGTGGAGACGATTGCTCCCCTGCCTGACGCGCAGAGCGTGTGGATGAATCCCGACCTCAAGGTTTACAACACCGACATCCGAATCACCGGCGCCACCGGCGGGCTGCGGACCGGCATGAGTTGCAGGGGCGAAATCCTCGTGAAGGAATTCGAGAATGCCTTGTATGTCCCCGTGCAGTCCGTTGTGCGCGAGAGCGGCACCCCAACGGCTTACGTTGTGGAAAACTCCAAGGTCGAACGGCGCGCTGTTGCCCTTGGTCTCGACAATAACCGCATGGTTCAGATCGAAAGCGGACTGACAGCGGGGGAGACGGTCTTGCTTGCTCCGCCGCTCGCAGCAGACGAAATGGAGCAGCGCTCCTCCATGCCTCGTCCCGGGGGTGCTACTGGCGCCGGGACAAGCGCCAGTGCTCCCGCAAGTGCACCGGCTGCTCCTGCTGAAAGCGCCTCCGCGCCCGCATCCCCTGCGCCCAACGAATCGCCGGCTCCAGCGGAACCCAACTCCGATAGCCCGGTGTCAACGCCTGACGCCGGCCGGCCACAAGGTGAAGGTCCTGGCGGGTCCGACTGGGGCGGCATGCGCTCGCGCTTCCAGAATGCCACGCCCGAAGAGCGGGAACAGATGCGCAAGCAATGGGAAGAACGCCTCCAGAACATGACCCCTGAAGAACGCCAGCGCATGGAGGAACGGATGCAGCAGCGGCAGAGGGGAGGCTCCGACCGGGAAGGACAGCCCAGGCCGGAATAGCATGGTCAGTACCAACCCGGAGTCCATAGTCCTGCTGGAAGAAGTCCGCAAAACCTACCTCATGGGTGGCGAGGAGGTGCATGCGCTGGCCGGCGTGTCCCTCAAGGTGGAGCGCGGAGTCTTCTGCGCCATCATGGGCCCCAGCGGTTCTGGAAAGAGCACGATGCTCAATCTGCTGGGGTGCCTTGACCGCCCCACGTCGGGACGCTACACCCTCGCGGGTCAGGACATCGGCACGCTGAACGACGACCGCCTTAGCGAGCTGCGCCTGAAGTACCTCGGTTTTGTCTTCCAGAGCTTCAATCTTATCCCTCAACTCACGGTTCGCGAGAACATCGAGTTGCCTCTCTTCTATCTGGGGTATGAGGCTGCGGAATGCGCCAAACTGGCCACCGAACTGGCGGGGCGTGTCGGACTGGGCAATCGCGTCAATCACCGCCCCACAGAGCTGTCCGGCGGTCAGCAGCAACGCGTCGCCGTTGCCCGCGCGCTTGCCAACGACCCCCAACTCATTCTCGCGGACGAGCCCACCGGTAATCTCGACTCCGCGACCGGCAAGCAGGTAATGGAACTGCTCGTGGACCTCAACGCGCATGGCAAGACCATCGTCATGGTCACGCACGAACCCGATATCGCCGCCTATGCCCAGCGCCGTATCCACATGCTCGATGGCGTCATCGATCGCGTCGAGGAGAATGCCTGATGCGCCAGCTCCGGGTCATGCGAAATGTCCATCTCGGCATCAAGAATCTCCTGTTGCACAAGCTGCGCTCATTGCTCACGATGCTTGGGATGGTCTTCGGCGTGGCCAGTGTCATTGCCATGTTGTCGATCGGCGAAGGCGCCAGCAAAGACGCACTCGAGCAGATTCAGAAACTCGGCAGCACCAACATCATTATCAGTGCCCAGAAGCCGGTGGAGGACCAGGAAATCTCCACGACACGCAGTTTCATGAGCGTGTACGGGCTTCTCTACGACGACGAACAGCGCATACGCGAGGTCTTTCCCGCAGTCGAAAAGACCGCTCCCGTCAAGCTCGTGCGCAAAGAGGGCCGCCTCCATGAACGCTCCCTTGAATTGCGCGTCGTGGGCACCACCCCGGAGTGGTTTGAACTTGTTCACCGCCGCCTCGTAGGCGGACGTCCGATCGTCGCGCGCGACCTTGATACCCACGCGCCTGTTGTCGTGCTCACCGAATACGGGGCCCGGCGTCTGCTGGCTACGGAGCAGACGATCGGCCAGCTCTTGCGCATTGGCGGCGATCACTTCGAAGTGATCGGCATTGTACAGAGCGAGGAAGGCGGCGGCGCGGGCATCCAACTCCCCGACCAGGAGGTCGATGCCTACATCCCGCTCAATGTCGCGCGCGAGCGGTACGGCGATGTGACCACCCGGCGCACCACCGGTTCCCAGGAGCGCGAGAAAGTGGAACTGCATCAGCTTATCGTGCAGGTGGCCTCCAATGACGAGGTCGAGTCCACATCCTTTGGCATCTCCGCCATGCTGCAACGCTTCCACAAGAAAGCCGACTACCGCGTCGATGTTCCCCTCGGCTTGCTCCGGCAGGCCGAAGCAACCAAGCGCACCTTCAACATCGTGCTCGGTTCTATCGCGGGCATCAGCCTTCTGGTCGGCGGCATCGGCATCATGAATATCATGCTCGCCAACGTCACCGAGCGTACGCGCGAGATCGGCGTGCGCCGCGCCATCGGTGCGAAACGAAAGCAGATCGTCATGCAATTCCTCATCGAGACCGTGGTGCTCTCCACCGTCGGCGGCCTCCTGGGTATCATCGTCGGTGTCTCCATTCCGTTCGCCGTCACCCTCCTGTCCGACATGCCCACCGTGATCGCCCCATGGAGCCTTATACTTTCCGTCGGTATCAGCATGACCGTCGGCGTCCTCTTCGGGCTCTACCCCGCGGTCCGTGCCGCCAACCTAGACCCCATCGAAGCCCTCCGGCACGAGTAACGTCGTCCGCGCGTTGTCTCTACGTATCCCCCATAACCTATAGATATAGTGTCGCATAGATCCCCCTTTGAATGGGGTGGCCCGCAGGGCCGGGGGATGTTCTTCGTCCGCGATGCGAGCGCAGTGAGCAAAGCGCTTTCAGTCCACCTCCATACCGCGATCTTTCATTCTCCCACTTCTTCATGCATCATGAACTCAGACGGTGCGAGACCTATCCCAGCGTCTACACCGCGCATCGGTACCGAGGAGAAGTCCCATGTCAAAGGCCCCAATCTCCCGCAAAGAGTTCCTGGCTCGCGCCGCACTCGGCAGCGCCGCAATGGCCCTGTCCGCACGTGGACAGGAGCCACCGCCATCCGCGCGCAGGCCCAACTTCCTGGTTATCCTCACCGACGATCTCGCCTACCGGGCTGTGGGCTACAACAACTCTGCTGTCAAGACCCCAAACCTGGACCGCCTTGCGAGAGAAGGGGTCATCTTCGACCGCGCGTACATCGCCACGCCCATCTGCGCGGCGAGCCGCGCCAGCCTGCTCACCGGCGTGTTTCCCCAGCAGCATGGCTCAGTGGGACTCGACCCTGAGGGCTTTCATCGCAGCGCAATCGAGGACCGCCGTTATCCCACACTCGAACACACCCTGTCCGCCGCGGGCTATCACACGGCCTTCTGCGGCAAGTCGCACCTGGGGCCGCCGCGCGACTATGGATTCGCCGAAGGCGAGGAGCACAAGGACCGGACTGATGACGAGCCGCTTGCTTGGGCCTCGCGCTTCCTCTCTCTTCCGTTCAGCGAGGAAGCTCCATTCTTGCTGTGGGTGGCCATGCGACAGCCGCACATTCCGCTTGAACCCGGACCGGAATGGCTGAAACTCTACGAGAACGCGGAACTCCCCATTGATCCGAACTTCCTCGAGACGCCGCCTCCCGAAAGCCAGTACAACCAGGGTCTTCCGGGCGAGCATTTCTATCGCGAATGGTCCGAAGACACGCCCGCCGGCCAATTGCGCAGCGGGCCACCGCGAACCCGCGAGGAACTCCGCACCTTCCTGCGCGCGTACTATGCCACGGTATCGCGCCTGGACTCCCAGGTGGGCGCCCTTCTCGATACTCTGAAAGCCTCGAGTCACTATGAGAACACGGTCATCTTCTTCCTGTCCGACAACGGCTATCACCTCGGCAATCACGGACTCGGTAACAAAATCACGATGCACGAAGAGTCCGTGCGCGTCCCGATGTTTGTGCACTGGCATGGGCTGCAATCCGCAAACACACGTAGCGAATCACTTGTCTCGAGTCTCGACCTCTATCCCACGATGCTGGATCTCGCGGGCATCGCCCCTCTGCCGCACTTGGCGGGTCTATCATTGACGCCGCTCTTCCGCGATCCGGCGGCTCGCCTCCGTGAATTCGCTGCAAGCGAATGCGTGGGCGTAGGAGGTAAGCCCGGTATGGGGCACCGCATGGTGCGCACGAAAGACTGGAAGTACATCCTCACAGACACGAACGAGGAAGTCCTGTTTGATGAAGCGCGCGATCCGTATGAGATGACGAATGCGGTTGAGGAAGCGGCCAACGCGGATGTGCTGCAAACGCATCGCCGCTACATGAGCGAGTGGATGAGACAGGCCGGCGACACCCATGCGCCTCCGCCGGGAGTGTGATTCTCTGTCGAACACGGGAGGGCTGACTTCGTGTCCAAATCATCAGAATACACATGCCATCTATCGATTGTGCTCTTGTTCGCCGCCGGATTTCAGGCGAGCGGGGCAGCGGCTTTTCCTGCTCTTCAGAAGCACACGATCGACACTACCTTTGAAAACGGTTACCAAGTCAGCGTCGCCGATGTGGATCCAGACGGACAACTCGACATCCTCGCATTGTCGACGACACCCTCCCGCCTGGTCTGGTACCGGAACCCATCGTGGGAGCACTACACAATCTCCACGATTACTGAGCGCAACATCGATCTGGCCCCATATGACGTGGATGGTGACGGCGATCAGGATCTGGCCGTGGCCAGCGCGTTTGACTTGGCGGATTCGTCAAAGGGCGGTCTCGTGCAGTGGCTTGAATGCCCCGCAGATCCGGTTCACGACCAGGAATGGAACGTACACCCGATAGACGCGGTGCCAACATCCCATCGTGTGCGCTGGGCGGATATCGACGGTGACGGCCGAAAGGAGCTGCTAAACCTCCCCATCATCGGCGTAGGCGCAGTCGCACCAGAATATGCGGAGGGAGTGCAGTTCAAGGCGTACTTTGTTCCCGGCGATCTTCAGGCCGAAGCCTGGAGCGCAACGATAGTCGATGACTCACTGCACATGGCTCACGGTCTCCTCATCTTCCGCTGGGATGGCGACACTCGCGACGACATCCTCACCGCGAGTTTCGAGGGCATCCACGTGTACCTCAGTGGCGATAGCGGCTTCGCGAAGCTTCGCCTCGGCGAAGGGCACGCGGGCGAACGGCCCAGGCAAGGCAGTAGCGAAGTAGCCGTGGGCACGCTCGCCCCGAACGCACAGCGTTTCATCGCCTCGATCGAACCCTGGCATGGCCACGAGGTCGTGGTGTACACACCGCAGGCAGACGGCACACTTCCCTGGTCGCGCAATGTGATCGACTCCAGTTTCAAAGACGGCCACGCGCTCCTATGCGCCGACCTGGATAAGGATGGCACCGACGAAATCATCGCAGGCTATCGCGGAGAGGGAACAAGCCTCTACATCTATCGCTTCGATTCGGCCTCTGCGGCGTGGACGCGGCTTCCCCTGGACGAAGGGGGCATGGCGGCCGCGGGACTCTACGCGGCCGACATCAATCAGGACGGCTGGCTCGACATCGCCGCCATCGGCACCTCCACCAACAATGTCGTCTGGTACGAGAGCAAGGGGGACTGACACCGTCTTTCGCGGAGGCTTTGCGCAGCGAAACACGGTGTCTGTCCCTACAGCGCCCAATGGGGACCATCAAGAAAAGGATACCCCGGGGTATGAATGAGCATCGCTCACTTCCGCCCCGGGGATGATCCAATCATAGCATTGAGTATACCTGCGTGCCGGGTATTACGCCTCCTGAACCACGGTATAGCCCAGCGCATCCGCAAGCGCGAAAACCGGCTCCTTCAGATCGCCGTACACCGTGACCCGGTGCCAACCCCAGCGGTCCCATTCAGTGAACAGCTTCTCGATGTCGCCGACCGGCTCCCCGCAAATCTTGGTACGGCACGCACGGTCGTCAGGATCATTCGCGACCGCTTTGGCCTGATGGAACAGAATCTCCTTGCGGTCCGGCGCGACCTCAACCGTCGTGGTCATATACCCGAGCGGGAGAATCGAGCGCACCGAAGCCCCTTGCCGGTCTTCGGAATGCGTGAGGATCTCCACCGGATTCGTGGCGCCCTCAGGCCCAAACGGCTTGCTCGACGCCACGCAGTGCGCATAGATGATCTGGCGTTTCGACGTATCGATCACCGGGTCGGAAATATACCCGGGCCGGCCATTTGCCAGCGCGCCAAACGCTGCCATGCACGCCGCGGAACGCGTATCGCATTCGCACCCGCCGACCAGTCCCTCATTGTTCAATTCGTAGAATCCCAGGCACGGGTATGCGTGGATGTGTCCGCCATAGAAACCGCCCAGGCAATTGATCGTGATTGCGTTGGCCCCGTACTTGCTCAGGATGGCCTTTTCCGCCAGGTACATCGCGGCGGATTGATCCATGACTTCGCGCGGCACGTCCTTCGTGATTACGGCCGTCTTCAGCCAGCGGTCCGCAATGGCCGCGGCCTCATCCTTGTTGGCGGAACTCCATGCATCGTTGAGTTCCGCAAAAGGTACCTTAATCACAGGAATACCCATGATGGCCGGTTCCTCACCCGATTCCTGACTGCGAACCGCGAGGATCTTCATTTCCTTCATGCGCGCCATGCAGTCTTCCGCGGACAGTGCCTGCAAGGGATCGGGCAGGCAGGCGAGTTCACCCGGTTTCGGTGTCCCCTCGATACGCACCTTCGTCACCGCCGCCACGAAGTCCGCCAGAGTGCCGCCCTGTTTCACGAGCGCAAAGCTCTGCGCCGCCGCAATCAGATCTTCCGGCCGCGACGATGCGACGAAGCCGACGTTCGGCGCCGCCGCCCGCAGGAATCCCGCCGTGTAGACCAGGAAGCCGCCGCTGCCCGCGAACTGGAGGTCAGCATAGAGCACCGGCTTACCGGTTGCCGCGACGGTCTGAACGACCTTGTTCCAGCAATTCATCTGGTAAACGATGTAGCCATCGATGTTGGCCGCGCCATCGTCCGCGATAACCTTCTTGGCCTCTTCCTCGCCATTGGCCATCGCCGTGACGAACTCGAAACCGGGGCACCCCTGCGCCAGCTCCCCGTTGATCCGCTCCATGACCGGGCCAAAGTCGAACCCGACATTCGGCCAGTCCGGCCTCGCCTGGACGACTTCATGCAGCGAATAGATGATTTTGATCTTGGGTTTTGCCGCATCCTGCGCGCGCACAATCCGCGGCGCCCCCAGCACACCGGCCGCCCCCGCGCACGCCGCCGCGCACCCCGCCGCCAGAAACCCCCTCCGGCTCATCCTGCAACCCGCGCAACCAGATAGCAATTGACTCGTTCCCATAGCTGTGCCCTTTCCCCCAAAGAAAGAAGTTCAAACATCCTACACATTGACACTACACCCCCTGCGGCCCGCCTGTCTACCCCCGCTTGAAGAGCGGTTCGGACGCAAACGGGCCATCCCAGGCTCCGTGGCTTCAACTACTCCTCGATTCGGCCTCAATTTGCGTTTGTACTACGCAATGACCTTCGCTAACATCAAAGAATCGCTGAAAGAAACCGGCGAAACCTGAGCGCAAGCGTCCCGCCTGCAATTCCAGAGTCACGCCGGGGCGGAACGGCGCTCCCAAGCCGGACATCGTTGGGCGCTCCAAGTACTTGCTGCACATCGGGCTACGGGGGTGGGGCGGAAGGGGTTGGCCAATTGCTCAGACAATCAATAGTGGTACTCGCGGCGCTTATCGCCCCGGCCATGGTCTGCGGTCAGGAGAACGCCAGTGTCTTCGTTTCCGGCGAAGGCGGCTACCACACGTACCGCATCCCAGCGCTGATTGCCTCTGACGCAGGCACGTTGCTGGCCTTTTGCGAAGGGCGCAAAACCAGCCCCAGCGACGCCGGCGACATCGACCTGCTTTTGAAACGCAGCACGGACAACGGGGTCACTTGGAGCGAGCAGCAGGTTGTGTACGAAGAAGGCGGCGACGCGAAGATCACGATCGGGAATCCCTGTCCAGTCGCCGGCGCCGAAGGTGTCGTGCACCTCCTGTTCACGCGCGACAATGCCCGCGTCTTCTATGTGGCCAGCCGTGACGACGGCGCGACGTGGTCCACCCCCCGCGAGATCACGGCCGTCTTCGCCGGTTTTGATTTCCCCTGGACACGCGTCGGCACGGGTCCCGGACACGGACTGCGCCTGTCGAGCGGCCGCCTCCTGGTTCCGCTGTGGCTGAATGAACGAACCGGACAGAATTACCGTTCCGCCGTGCTCTACAGCGATGACGATGGCGTGTCCTGGCAAGCGGGAGGGCTGCTTGGCCCCGAAGTGGCGGATACCAACGAATGCATGGCTGTCGAACTTCCCGGCGGCGCCGTGTACCTCAACATGCGCGCCCAGAAGGCCCCGTTCCGGGTAGTTGCAGGGAGTACCGATCGCGGAGAGACATGGTCTGTCCCTGTTCCGGACCAGGGGCTGCCCGGTCCCGTCTGTCAGGCGAGTGTGCTGCGCGTTGGCGGCCGCGTGTTCTTCGCCAATCCAACCGGGCCCGGGCGCACGAATCTCGCCATCAAGATGAGCGATGACGGCGCGCAAACGTGGCGGCAACTCGAGATGCTTCACGAAGGCCCTTCCGCCTACTCGGACCTCGCCCTATCGCCTGACGGGAATCTGCTGTGCTTGTACGAAGGTGGAACGAATAAGCCATACGAGGCCATACGGATTAGCCGTATTGCTCTTCGCGAATAGCGCAAACAGTGATCAGCCTATTCTTGAGACCTGGGATCGGTCGCAGGAGAAGGAAATGCAAGCCTTCTGCCAACATCCCGCTCATTCAAATCATGAATATCCCTGAATGAGAGTCTCATCTGCTCATAGAGTAACTTCCAGTACGCGCGCCCTCGTACGCTTCCGTGGGCGAGGGGTGACGCCCGGGGTTGCGCCTCCTTACCACCATGGAAACGACGAGGGCCAGGCCTACGGATGCGACACACGCCAGCACGAGCGCGGCCAGCTTCCTTCCATAACTGGGTTCGGCCTGGACCGATGGTGCTGAGGCAAGAGAAACTTGTGCAGGAGCTTTTGATTCGAGACTGATATCCGTGATCTGCCGACTGAGTTCGCCGATCAGAGTCCGTCGTTCGGCCACCTTATCTTCGAGTTCTTGCAAGTTTGCTAAGTCTCCCCGTTGCTCGCTGACACGACGCACGCTCTCGTCTAGAAGCATCTTGTAGTTGTTTGCGCGGTCAGTCGCCTCGCGGGCTTCGAGTTCGAGGTCTGCCAATGCCAACATCTTGGATTGGCCAACCTCATTGCGCACGGTCCTTTTCGTTTCTTCGATTTGCGCCTCAATCACCCGAATGTCCACATCAAGCTGCTGCAATTGAGGATTCCCATCGGGGTACTTCGCCAACGTCTTCGCATGCTCCAGCTTGGCTAATGCGTGTTCTCCAAGGAGACGTGCAACCCGGGGATCCGCAGTTACTTCGGGGTCGGTGAACGCCTCGCCAGGCGCGTTTTCTCCTGCACTTTCAGAATCGTTTGGCGCTCCCTTCAATCGTGCCAGTTGTGCTTCAAGTTTGGAGCGTCGCAGGTTCAACGCAGCAAGGTCGTCTTCCGCCTGAGCAAGTTTCTCCCGATACATGCCTATTTCGTTTGGCGCGTCTGCGGTACGTGGCCCCAACTTCGCTTGGAGCGCGTTCACTTGCTCGAGAAGACCTTCCATGTCTTTTTGACGGGCATCGCGCTCCGTCACCAGAATTCTCAGGCGCTCACCGCCAGCAGTTGCTTCCTGCCCCAACGCGTAGTCGAGATACTCGCTCACTACGACTTCAAGAACGCCTTGAGCCGCTACCCGGTCTGTCAGTGAACACTCCACACTGACAAGTTCCGTCCCCGGCTTCTGCTTGGCGCGCACATGTTGTTGAAGAAAGGCAAGGTGATCGGGGGCTTGAGCCACTTGCGGAATTGCCGTTACGGTGGGATCATTCAGGACTCGCTCCAGAATGGTACTACCCGTCATCAGCGCGACCTGAGTACTGACGAATTTCTCATACGACCTGCCGAAGCTGACATTCTCGTCGTTGGCCATGATCCGAGGCCGGTCGGAGAGGAAATGGATCTCCGCACTCGCCGTGTACGTTGCCGGAGTAAACAACCACGCCGCCGGAAGCAGAAGGACTCCCGCGACCAACGCGGCGATCACGAAAATGGACCTTCGCGATGGGAAGTCGCTCTTGCGATTGGAACCGGAAGCCGGGCTTGCTTCCTGTTCCGGTGCGGATTTCGGCTGGGCATTGTCTTGTGAAGCGGATGGGCTGTTCGTCATTGCTTCCCCTCCAAGTGGTGACGTGCAGAGTACGTCCCGGTAGACTGCAGGCGTTTTCCCGAATTGGGCAAGACTTCTCACCGGACCGGGCTACGATCGCGACAGGCCTGTCTCCCGTTGACCACGCTTGCTTGCGAACCCGGGTCAGACACGAATTCTATTCCTTGGACCGGTTCACGGCCCAGGCTCTCCACCGTTCCCAAGTTGACCCGGCCATCCGAAAACAGGAGACCTGCCTTCTACTTAGCCGAAATAACGTCTTCGAGCCTTAACACCCCCAGTCGACTCGCCAAACTCATCCGCTGTGCTCTTCTGCCTCCTTTCCAAAAGGCTCTCAGCGCTCACATAGACATCCACAAAAACCCTTAAACACACAACAATAAGACTCCAGTGTATATTCCGCGGAATTCAGGGAAATGCAAAATCCATGGATGTCCCTGAATTAGAGTCCTCGGCCCGTGGGGTGGGCCTCCGAGGGCACCTCATCGCCGCCTGAGCCAGCCTTACGAAACAGTGAACCGGGCAAGCGCCGGCACATGATCGCTCAGGGCAAAGGACTTCGTGTCTGCGGGGCTCGTCCTGAACTGCCCTTCGAAGAGGATGCGGGCTTCAACCAATTGCCCCGCGACAGGCCCGTAGGCCCAGATGTAGTCGATACGCTCGCGCGGCTCCGTGCTGGGTATTGACACGTCGATCCCCGTGCCCTTCGAAGCAAAGGTATCCACCAGCCCAGCCCCCGTCCAACGGGCGTACTCGGGACCGTCTGGCATGTGATTGAGGTCGCCCTGAAACAGAAGTGGCGCTCCCGACTCCAGTTCGGGTGCCAGCACCTTCAGAATCTCTGTTACTTCCCGTTCCCGCACCGCGGCGTCGCTCGGATGCAGGTGAGCGCTGTAGATGGAAAGCCGCCCCGTTCCCGTCTTGAGGACCGCACGGCACCAATGGCGCGTAAACAGATCTTCCGGCCTGGTCCCCTCCCGGAGCGGGCAGTTCTCCTTCTCCACGATGGGAAATCGCGACATGATGGTCCCCGGGAAGCCCCCCGGCCAATCTGCGTTTCCGGGCCAGCCGCCCGGAAAGTAGGCATAGTTCATCCCCAGTTGCTGCGCGATGCTCGCGACGACCTCCTCGGAAGGCGACTCCTGAAACGTCACGATGTCCGGCCCGTAAAGCCCGAGTTCCAGGGCGAACCGTGTGGTCATGTGCTCGCGGGCGCGCGCGAGCCGGTCCCGGTTCTCATCGGTCTCCGGATACCCCCTGCATGCCAGGACGTTGTATGAGATGGTGGTCAGGCGTTGCGGATCGTTTCCGCCCGGAGCCGCCTGCGCAAACGCTCCTGCCTGCAGACCGATGCTCGACGTGGTCAAAACCGCGCTCGTTCGCAAGAACTCCCGGCGCTCCATCATTGCCTGTCCTCCTTCCGGCCCCGGCCTGCATCCTATCACGCGAAGGACAACCAGCCTTATAGGCGGCGCGGTTTTACAGCGAGTCATCTGATTTCTGGAGTCGGCTTCGCGCAGCTCTCTCCCGCCAGGGAGTTCCGGTCATGCAGCCTCGACCTTGCGATCGAATTTGCGAAACAGGTATCGCCACGCCGCACGCGCCAGCACCACAACGAGAACGATCTGTCCAACCGCAGTAGTCGCGGGTAGTTC
>JADLCA010000163.1 GCA_020847495.1 Candidatus Hydrogenedentota bacterium
GAATCACCCCCAGGCACACCCAGAACCCAAGGGCTACTGGTTCACCCCAAACGCTACTTCCTTGGAGTAGATTTTCTCGTGAGGAAACGAATGGCATTTCGAGTAGATTTTTACTTGAGGAAACAGGGGTGGGCCCGCGGAGTTGCGCCGGGCGGACGAGAGCAGTACAGTCGGCCCTAATCGACGCGGAAGGAAGAACCTGCACGGGCGGCGAAATGCGAGGTGGATACTCCGGTGTTCCCTTTGTGACCGGGCCACCCCCGGCAGTTGACTGGGATGAGGGACCGGCGCCATCGTACGCGGATGCGTTGTACGCCGAACTTCCTTTCTCGGCACGCCGAGATTCCTTTCTCGGCGGCGAAACACGGTGACTGATTCTCATCCGCGAATGGAATGAACTTCGGCTCGAGGCATTGCTGCAAGGAGATCGGTAATGGAAACAGGTGGTGCAGGCGCGTTCTTTGACATCTTACTGGAGTACATACTGGAAGAGAGGAACTTCGCGGTCATTCTGTACGTCATCGCGGTTCTTATCGGGCTTGTGGTCCCAGCCGTTGACGATGCCGGCGCCTAGTCCGCATAACTCACCGCAGCCCGCGTAGCGGGCGGTGAGATATGCTCTCGCAAAGGCCCGTAGGCGGCTGGTGAGCTGCGCGTTTCCCTGCCACTGAGCCCAGAAGGCTCGTGCCACCAAGGCAGTCTTCACGAGTGGACGGCGTTGTGCAACCCAATGGAAAGTAGTGTCTTCGGGGAAGTGAAGTATGGCGTACCCGGAGGGACTTGAACCCCCAACCTCTTGGTCCGTAACCATTCCGGGCAAGTGTCGCGCGTCGCCAAAGCTAGTAAGTAGTTGTCAGACCAACAGATGACGTTGTCAGGTGATTGCCGCGAATTGCCGAAAGAGTCAAGTTCGCCCGAAGAATGTTATGCCGGATGTTATACCGCTCCGGAGCCGACCTCTTGTTTTCAGGACAGAAGGTCGCTGTTCAATCTGGCTTGGCGAACGCATCAGCTACAATTTCTAGACCGCTTGCGAGTGGCACGCCTCGTGACGCGCTTCGGCTTTAGATCGACCATCCAACAGACTCGGAACGGCCCGTGCATGCCGATCGAACAGAACTCTCAGCGCTGCTACGAACGCCGCGCCGCCGAACCTGACTTCCTGCACTTCGTCAACATGGTGTCTTGCTTTACGCGCGGGATAAGGCAGGCCGGATGCGCCTACCGCAAGGATAGTCTGCACAGGAAGTCACTCACAGCAGTGTAGAGCTTGAAGGTAGTCGTGGGTCCAGACGAGTTCTTTGAACTGCTGCAGCCTTCGCTCGTTGCTTGTCCGCAAGGGAAGTACAGAAACCCGATAGGTGCATCTCTTATGTTCGACCCTTGTTGTCGGATTTCGACGTGAATACGGCGATCTTTCCCCCACAATCCACGCCGTTTTCTCGTCTGTTGCCGGTTAATGGCGCGATGATATCCAGAATTCCGTCGCCGTTGATATCGGCCAGCAGGACCGAGCTGTCAATTCGAGCGCCAACGTTCAACGTCCACCGGACCTCACCTTCATGGCTTATGGCATAGATCCGCCAGTCTGCACATCCGATGATGATCTCAGATTCACCGTCCCCGTCCACGTCTCCTATGGCCGGCGTACCGCGCACCTGAGCCCCGGTCTCGACTCGCCACAACTTCTGGCCATCGGCCGCAAATGCGAGAACCTGATGGTTACGGCTCGCCAGGACAATCTCCTTCTCGCCGTCGAGGTTCAGGTCATAGGTCATGAGGCCGGCCCCAATGTCCATGGTTCCGTCGATTTGAGCCGTCCACAGCAGTTCTCCTTCCCCAGTCAGGCATACGAGACGCTCGTCCTTGAGACCCGCTAGAATCCGTTGCCCGGCTCCAGGGACGAGTTCGTGTACCAAGAGGTCCGTGGTGACTGTGGCACCCAAGTCGGTCTTCCACAAGACCTCGCCCTGGGCCGAAAGACAGTGCAGCATTCCCTTCTCGTCGCCGACAAGAATCTCGGAGTTGCCATCGCCGCAGACATCGCCAAGCCCGATCGGACGATCGCAGCGCTCCGCGCTGACCGTTGTGTGCCACCGCAGTGCCCCGTCCGGCTTCAAGACAGTTACACCGCCATTGGCGTTGGCGAACACGGTTTCGCATTGGCCGTCACCGTCCAGGTCACCAACTTCCGGGCGTGTCCAACGCCCACTTGGCGCGTCTTGTTGAGTCTTAATCGGAACTTGGTGCCGCCACCGAAGCACACCGTCCCCTCTCAAGACCTCCACGGTGCTCGTGCCAGGCACGCCCAAGATGATCTCCGGGTCCGGTCCCCCTTGGATATTACGCGACGTCACGGAATCACACACGGGAGTGCCCGTGCCATAGGTCCATTCCAGAGCGCCGGATGCCGACAGGCACAGAAGCTCCGGGCCATCGGTGGACGCCACCAGAATAGTTGGGCGTCCTTCCCGGTCACGGTGAAGAGTTGGTTTCAGGTAACTTCGGTGTTTGCCTTCATAGGTCCACATCAACCGTGGCGCGATATTCACCTCAATCGGCCACCGCTCGCCGCCCGAGTGCACCTCGACCACGCCCTGCTGGTACCGGGCACGTGCCGCAGCCTTCACTACAAACGTTTTCTTTTCAGATGGTGTGAGGCTTACGGACCGAGGAACTCGAAGGTCCCCCTTCTTTGCCAAACGGTAATCCCTCGCGCCTTTGTCTGACCCCGTGGCCGCGCGACGAACCGTCACCGTAGCGCTCCCCCCGGGCCTTAGCCAGAGTTGAGACGGCTCTACGGTCACGCTTGCCCGATCCTTCAGTGCTGCTGGACACTCAGAGAAGAACACATATACTGGCTCGCCCGATACCGGCAGATACCCGTCGGCCGAAAGCGAGATGTTCGTGAGCCCGAGCATGTTACGCAGTTCACGCGCCTCGGTCAGACCGGGCAGGGCCAACTTCTGCGCACCGTTCACGCTCCATGCCACAAGCACGGAATCGTCCGGGCACTCGAACAGATACGCGTAGATGCCGTTGGCACCGCGCGGGTGTAGTTCCTGTACCGTTCTGTATTCGCTCAATACGCGAATCAAGTGCTGATACGCAATGAATGACAACCGCTTCTCTTGGTTCTC
>JADLCA010000164.1 GCA_020847495.1 Candidatus Hydrogenedentota bacterium
CATTGCTTTCGCATGGTGCCGTCCGGATTGCGTTCGACGGGGTCGAACTCGAGCCGCACCTTCCATCGCTCCTGAATCTCCACTGTGGCATTTAGGGTCTCATATGGACTGCCGGACTCGTCGCTTGAGTCCTTGTCGCCGGAGTCCTCTTCGCCGTTTTTCTCGTCACCTTCGGCAGGTTCAGAGGTCTCCTTTTCCGCGCTGGCCTCTGGTTCCTCCGCTTCCGCCTGTTGACTGGGAGCGTTACTCGAATCCTCCGCCTCCTTGTCATGATCTTCCGCGGAATCGTCTTCATCCTGGCCCATGCGGCGCTTGCGCATCCGTTCGATGCGCTCTTCGCGGAATTCGCTTTCGTCGTACACGGCGCGGAGATCCTCCCACGTGGGGGCGAATGTCATCACGACACGGCCCCCGAGGGCGGCCACGCGCTCGACCGCGCGAACGAAATCGAGGGGAGCATGATCCGGATCAGAGGCAGCGGACCCCAGGAAGAACAAAGTGACCTCCCGGTTGCCTACCGCTTGCATGAGACTGGCATAGGACATGGGCTGCAGGTTTCGCTCCACGCGGAGTTCAGGTATGGAGCCCAGGGCCTGGTACAGGGCCTTCGACCCCACCGGGTCGGCGCGCAAGGTCGAGTACGGCGTGTAGACATCACCCGCGGAGAAATGGAGCAGGTACAGGCGGATCGCGCCGTAGGCGAAGAGCACAAATAGAGCCGCCGCCAGGATGTTCATCCCTTTACGAGCGTTCAGCAAGCGCGCGCATCCTCCGCTGGTATTCATCGAAGGTCTTAACAAGGTCGGGACCCGCCTCGTGGGTGCCATACCAGACCCGCTCGAACGCAGTCACACTCTGCGAGAAAGCCGCGAGTATCTCCGGCTCGGAGTGAGCGCGCCGGGCGAGTTCCCGTTCGTACTCGTGGTTAGACTTGTATTTCGCCACGCGAATCAGTTCGTGCCGGGCGAGCAGGGCGAGGCACGCAAGGAACAGGGCGCGCATGGCAAGACGCCACTCGCCGCGCTCCATGAGTTCGCGCGCGAGCGCGATCCATCCATCTTCGGGGAGGGCGTCGGCCCCCACGCTTTCGTCGGCAACGTCGGGCTTCAGCACGACGGGCGTGGCCTCCACCTGGATTGGAGGTTTGCCGCGTCTGAGCCACGTGCGCACGAGAAACACGAGGAGTACGGCGGCGAGCCCAAGCAGGAGGATATACATGGTGTATCGGGGCACCGCGCCCCAGTTTGCCCAGCTACCGGAATTCCTCTTGTGAGAGTCCGGGGCGAAACTGCGGAGCCAGTCAGTGAACCTCTCCCACCAGTCCTGGACTGTGGCGATGACATTGATCAGGACCTGCTGCACGGCCTCGACAAATAGCGTGAGATATCCCTTCTCGGTTTCATCTTGAGGACCACGATAGCGATCCAGTCGCCACGCGAAGTCACGCTGCTCCAGCACGCGATCGATCGCTTCGTTGAGTTCGGTGGGGGAGACGTGCGTGTCGGAATCCTCGGCCGACGCAGGCGTTGCCAAGAGGCAGGCAGCCGCGACAGCGAGGAGCATCAGTCCCCCGCGCGCGGCTGTTTTCGCGTAGGGCAACAAGGCCACGCGCAAGTCTTCGCCGGTATCGAGGGACTCGCCGTAGAAGCAGCGGAGCGCGTACGCGGTTTTCTGGACCGGATCGAGAATGAGGTACGTCGCGGCGCAGCAGATGGCATAGTACGTCGGATTGGCAATCTCGCCGCCGAGTGTCAGCACGTTCTCAATGCCGAATAATGATTCGAGAAGCATGGGGACAATCTGGATCAGTATCCCCACGTTCAACGCGATGGCGAGCCCCAACGGACTCAGCGGGATCATGAGCAGTGAGAACAGAATCGCGTAGACGGCCACCAGGCTGCTGGTCCACCCCGGTGTCGTGGCTTCGACCACCGGAAGGATGACCAGAAACAGCGCCGCGGCCATCATGACCAGGGCGGGACTAAGCAGCCAGATGAGAACCGAATTCTGCGTGGTCCACAAGCGTGCAAGCCCGGCGGCGCGTGTTGTCACTTTCCACAGGTCGTCGTCCTCGCCGTCGCCCAGGATGGTGACGTTCTGATACCACGTGTGGACCCAGATGTACGGGACCGTTGTGACGATGGCCGCGGGAAGGAGGATGAGGCCCGTCGTCTGGAGGATCATCTGTGTCTGGATCATCCGCAGAATTCGGCCAGGTGACCAGCGCGGAGGCGGTTGATTCAGCAGTCGCGCGCGCACGAGCGAAGCGAACACGGTGTGACACGCTTTCATCCAGACAAACAGGGCCGCGAGCATCAGCGCGCCGCGCGCCGCGTGGTCCTGCGAGAACGCGCCGCGGCTCATGTCCACCCAGTAATAGAGCAAGGCGAGCATGAAGGGAAGCGCGCCCACATAGTATGCCGCGAGGTATGACAGGGGGGCCGTACGGAGCAGGTGGACGGCCTCCTCGATGAGGTCGAGCGCCGGCATTCCCTTGCGCTGGCGCTTCACTCGTCCTCCTCGCCCAGGTCCGGCTCCATGGGCATCGACCACAGGGTGCTTTCGTGCGTGGCCGTCGGAATGTTCAGAAGGGCGCGCCCGAGCATGAGAAAGGCCACCCAGAGAATGATAAAGCTCACGGCGCATTGAGCAAGCCGCCAGACGATCCGCAGGTGCCTCCGCCGTGGAGTCTCCCTCGCGGTCAAGGTGCGCAGGCACGAGGTGCAGATCATCCGGTCTTCGTGCTCGACCACACATTCGCGGCAGAAGAAGCGCCGGCATTCGGGACAGCGCGCAACCGCCTCGCGCTGCGCGTGGTTTCTACACCGTTGTTCGCTCAGGGCGGCCACAGTCTATTCCTCCGGGGGCGCGGCCGCGGGCTCTTCATATGCGGCGGAACGGCGGCGGAAGTCCGCAAGGTAGCGGAGACCGATGAAACTGAGGAGCAGGTCGAACACCAGGGATATGGAATTGATGACTTTGACCAGGATGGTCTGAAGGCCTTCCAGGGCGGGCGGTTCGTCTTCGCCCAAGGTGCGTCCGAATTCACTGAGCACCGTGAATATGTACATGAAGAAGACGAGCAGGCAAAGGTACGCGAAGATAGTCCAGGTAACGTTGCGCACGTTGCGTGGCAGGTCGCTGCGCTTCTGGCGGATGACCGCGGCCACGGTCACGAAGATGAGCAGTGCGACAAAACCCATGCTTACCGGCGCAGGCAGGAAATCCGGCCAGAGCAGCAGGGACACGCTCATGACGGCGTCCACCAACAGCAAGTAGAACAGGGAAGAATGGATCTTGCCGTCGTCGTGCCGCAATTCCTGGGCGGCCCGGCTTGCGGTTGTCGCGGCGGCGAGACCCGGCGTTTGCCTCTGCACGGAACTCTGGCGATTGGCCAGCTTGTCCATGTCGGTGGGGTCAGGGGTGCCGCTCTGGGCCGCTTCCGCAATGGCGCGCAGATCTCTGGCCACGCGACGGGCGGTCCACAATCTGCCGAGACAGAAGAGTTCCTCGCAGTGAACGGGCGTGTACATGAAGCAGCGGCAAGTAGGCCCAAACAGGCTGTTTAATGCGAGTCCGAGAAGGATGCACACCGCAATGATTCCGAGGAAGATCGCGGCAACGGGATCCCACCCGAGCGTGAAATAGGCGGCGGCTCCCCAAATCCCAAACAAGGAAGCGAGAATGGCGAACACGACATTCAGGATCATACCGGCCGTGGTGCGGGTTATCGTGAGCGCCTGGATGTCCGTGAAGTAGAAACGCTTGTAGCGTTCTTTGAAATACAGCGTGTTGATGACGAGCAGATGGTCAGGTCCCAGCCACAATCGCTGGCCCGTGGCATTGAGCAGGCCGAAACCGCGCTTCGCCTTGCCGGGCAGTTTCCGTTTGTACACCACGGGCGCCTTACTCATATGCACCGACTTCCATGACAAACATGGTGGCGAGGAGCCCTATGAGACCCAATTGGCAGACGGCTATGAAGAATGCCACGACAAAACGCCACCGGTTGGGACGCACCGGGCTGAGGGACGTGTTCCAATACCGGATAACGATGAACAGCGTTGCCGGGGCCGTAAACATGATGAGATACAACATGGGAGGAATCCAGGTGAGGATCGCGAGCGTCAATGCGATCACGTCCCACCGCGTGCGCTCCACTTCGAGCTGTTCCATCTTCCCTTTTGATTTTCCCGCGTCGATGCACGAGGGGCACATGTGCTGGCCATGCATATCGACATCGCACAACGCGCACAGGAAGCGGCCACAAATATCGCACGGCACGACGGCCTTCTTCGTGGGGTGATAGAAGCAACTGCTTTCATCGTCGAAGAGCGTCTTCTCGCCCGAGGTGCCGGGCGCCATCTCGCGGAAGAAAGCGGGAAAGACCGCAGCTTCGGCCTCTGCTCCGCATTGCGCACAACGTCCGGGCGAGGGCGCGTTCACAACCGATGGAGGCAATGGCGCATCGCACGCGCCGCACGTCAAGACGGCCGTTTTCACCAGGGAGGTGCTCACACGCGGATCACTCGCGTGTCGCAGATGTGGTCGTGGAGGCCACGCTTTTCCTCATCGAACCCAACGATGATCACGCCAATGTAGCAGACAAGGTAGCTGAGGAACTTGCCCCAGTAGCGGCCAAAGGCCCGCATGAAGGTGAGCGGCGACCCGTCTGGGCGGACGACCTTGATGCCGCAGACCATCTTTCCGGGCGTCTGCCCGGACTTGCCGATGAAGTACGTCTCATACGACATGGGAATTGCAATCTGCAAGATGTACATCATTGCAAGCAAGAGCGCGGCCAGGGGAGAGAATTCCTCGCCGCTTGTGGCCTGCATCATCACCTGGAAGATCAGGCTGATGATGATGTTGGGGATGAAAAGAATGATGCCATCGATGATGGTTGCCCCGACGCGAATCCAGAAGCCCGCGAACAGCATTTCGCCCGTGAGAAGGCCGCCTTCCTTGATCTGCTGCACGAACATGGGTTTGCACGCCGCACAGATGTAACGGCCCTGGTATTGGATGACTTCGTCGGAGGGATAAGTTCTGCCGCAGGAAGAGCAGACGGTCATTGGGACATCGGAATCCGTCAGCGGGGAGGGAGCCGTGTATTGGGGAACGGCGGCGCCGGGAGTCTGGCCATAGGGCAGCCAATTTTCCATGCCGTCTTTCCAAACCAGCGTGTCGGCCGTCACCGTGCCTTGAGCGACCAAACCCTCGAACTGGGTATCCTCATAGGGACCGAAACTTCTGCCGTCTTTCGCGTAGTACCATGCCATAGCTATCCCCTTTACGCTGCCATCATCTGAGGACTCGTTCGGCTACCACGCTAGGGTAGCGTAACGCGCCCCCCCAAACAACCCGGAAGCATCATACCATGGAGACCGAAGCGAGGACGAGACGAACCTCATGCCATGTAGCTCCGGGATTCCACGCCGGGCGACTTCGCTACATCACGGTGTCCCGCCTGTGCGCTTCGGCATCGGCGCGATGCGCCTGACCCGATCCAATCAAGAGCACAGGCGAGGGTGCCTATGCCACACGTCCGTCTCCATACGATTTCACTCTGGAATTCTTGATGTCTTGAGGCAAAGCACGCGCCGGAAAAGGAGAAGAACCGCACAGGGTTGGGCAAGCGCGTGTGGCACGGGCGCCCTCGCCTGTGTCGCATCTGGGTACATCTCAATACTTGTGAGTACCGAGATATCGGATGCTGTCCGGGCCCGGCGAAGAGTCCCGTTAGGGACGATAGATATTAGCCCAGCGATTTATCGCTGGGTCTGCGGGACCCCTAAACCTCCCCAGCCCCGGAGGGGCGAAAGAGAGTCGTGCAGGTCCCATTCCACGCGTGTGTCAGGCCATGCTTCTCAAGCAATACCTCCTGCCCTTCCTTGATCGCCGTCTTGCGAGGATGCTCGCCTGCTCTGTCGTCCCTAACGGGACTCGTCTTGTGGGGTCCTTGCCACCCAGCGATGAATCGCTGGGCTATTATCTTCCGCCCTTACGGGCTGAAATCACCCGAGACGGAGAATTGGGTGTATACGCGGTTTCTTGGTCATCTGGCGTGGTTGTGTGGCCGGTGAATTCGGTATTCTTAAGCTCAATAGTTCTTCCTTCAACACAGGAACAGGAGGACGGTCTGGGCCATCTGCCGGCGCCGCAGCCAAGCCTGCTCCGCAAAAGCAGCCACGCCGTGGCGTGGCCGCACTCCAAATAAGAAGTGGCCGGATCAAGCAGCAACGATCAGCGCAGTGGCAGGTTTCCTGAGAGCGCCGCGCAGGCCAGCACCGCGCGGGCGGCGTCGAGACTATCCACAGGGCGGGCAACGCTCGCGCGCCGCACAATCTCAGGCAGGATCTCGCCAAGCCGTGCGAGCCTCTCGGGGTGTTCGCGCCACAGCATGGCGAGTTGAAACGCGGTGCGCAGCGCAACTTCCGGAGGCACGGACTCAAGTGAGTGCAACGCGACGGCAACAATCGGCTCCCAACGCGCATCCTCCGCATCGATGATTCCAATGGGCCACAGCGTCAGAGCTTGGAGCTGGTCGGTTTGGGATCCGGCGCATTCGTCGAACCAGGCGCGCACCCGATACTCCAGATCGTTCACGGCCGCCTTCCATTCTGGCCGCTCTTCGCCGATGGATTCCGCGATGGCCAAAGCGCTCCTGAGACCTGCGTAGGCCGCGACCATGAATGCGGGCGACTCGTCTTCTCCCAGGGACTCCGGCACGAACGAGTAGACGATCGCGTTGGGACGTTGCCCGGAGCGGTTCATCAAGAACGTGGCCATTGCCTGTGCGGCATCCCAATTTTGCAACAGCAAAGCCTTCCCTGCCTCGGTGTTCATGCCGGCGGCATGCTGCCAGACTGCCCAAAGGAGCCAGGCAGGCGCTTCGCCGTCGAGCACCACATGTGGCACGCCCTGGCTTCCATCGGCGTGCAGGGCGGCAGGCAGCGACCCCGCCGGCATCCCTGGACGATCTTCTTTTCGCACCGCGGAGAGTAGGAATTCGAGGTGACGTTGCGCGGTTTCCGTCTGTCCGAGCGCTTCAAGGGCAAGACCTGCCCATACACTGTGGCGCGGAATGTCAACGGCGAGCGGTGGACGCGCGAGCGGTGCGCGAATGATGGCGTTGTTTCCATAGTCTATCGACGCCGCCAGCGTGGCTTGGGCGTTCAGGAGCACGTCCTGGAGCGCTGGATTCGTTTGGACCCAACGTGGCAACGCGGCAAGCACCTGCTGCCCGTGTTCGCGCGTCTCCTGCAGGAAGCCTTCGTACCCTCGCTCGGATGCGTACTGCAGTCCTGCCAACACCTCTTCACGGGTTTTTCCAAATGCCAGATAGACGGTCGCCGTCCGCCCCCGCTCGATGACATGTATCGAGAAGGCCGCGGCACTTGCGGTCTGGCCCGTAGCGGACGCGGCGTGCATGACCTCGCCCGACTCTATCTGCGCGCGGACAGACCTCGGGCCATCGGCTGATCCGCACCACACGGACGCGCCCGGTTCCAAGACGCTATAGCCTACCCATACGCCATCGCGCGCAACGGCGCCCGGGGGAGGCGCTGTTGCCTGGCGTGTCCAGGCCTCGGCCTCGCGCCAGTCGATGGAAGACAGGTCGGAGGGCCGGAAATGGAAGGCCGTATGTTGCGCGGTGTCCAGGTACACGGCAAAATCGCGGAGACTCGCGGGCAAACCGCTCGCATCCGGCAGTTCGGGTACCACCCGTTCATCGGGTGAGAAATCGGCATACCAGAAGGCATCGAGGTCTTCCTGCAACCCGGATACACTCATGCGGATGCAGGCCAGGTTCTTGTTGGGATGAACGGTCAGTTCCTGCGTGATCGAAGCGTTCACGCCCGGAAGCGTATGGGTGCTTGTCAAGGTCCTGCCTTGCCGCCGGGGCGATGCTACGGTTTCCAGTGCGAGCCAATGCGTCCTGCCGCGATAACGGAGCGCCCATGAGAGTCCGCGCGGCGCCGTCGCGTCGTGCGGGGGAAGCGGTACCTGGTTGGGCGAGCCCGGTCCGGGCCAGCGGCAGACGGTGATGGACCCGGCGGCGTCGACGCCCAAGGTGAGGTTGCCGTTGCCCGCCACTGCCAAGCACTCGGGCATTCCCCAGATTTGTTCCAGGATTCCGTAGCTTGACGCGTGCGCCGGGAAGCACACGAACACGGCGAGTCCCCAAAGCCAGAACCGCATGATCAGTCTCCCGCCCGCTTTGCGGGATCGCAGAGATTCCCATCGAAGGACAACCATTCGCCTTCCGCGCGCGCATTGATGTGCAGCGCGCCCAGACGCGAAAGGGCATCGATCTTGGGAGGCAGCGCGCGCCGGGTTTCTTCGGCATTCATGCGCGGCAAGAGCGAATTGTATGCAATGGACCGGGCGATGCCTTGTGCGGCCTTGCCAGCCTTCTCCCAGGACATACGCACGGCCAGATCGACGTCTGCCGTCTCGGCCGGGCCCGGCGAAAGGGAGCCTGCTAGCGCCGCCATGCTTGGCTCGTTCAGCGTCACGATCCAGTCGCGGCCGCTTCGGCCCAGGCACGGCGACAATTGTTCGCCCAGCCAGGGGATGTAGAGCCCGGGCTGGCCCTCCCACTCGTAGGGGATGCTCGCGTGTCCTGATGCGAGTGGCGCTAAGGGATGCGTCGCACCCGAAGCTGCGCCGCCGCGCAGTACCAGCGCCGCGTCTGGAATGGGCAGGGTGTCTTCCACGCTCACATCCAGAAGCGCGAACGCGGCGTGATGGACTCCCGCATCCCAGTTTTCCGGAAGCAGACTTGTATCCCATCTGCTCAGCGCAGTGGACAGCAACTGTTCCTGGGCGGCCCACGCGGGCAGAGAATCCGCCGCGTCTTGCACGACGGCGGCGACAGAGAGCAGATCATCTGTGGCGCGGGCCGTGATGGAGAGCACTGGAGAGTGGGGCCACGCGTTCGTGAGGCTCAAGGGTCCCTCTCCGTCGGTCAGGCTCATGTGCACGCGTCCCTCCACTCGAAGACCCGGCCCGGGTAGGGTGCGCATGTATCCTTCGTGGTCTCCTGTCCATTGGAAGGCGAGTTCACCATCCGAGCCGGAACGCAGAGGGCCCGCATCGCCGTTCACGAGACAGTTCATCACGTAGTCCCGAGAGCGGCTGGCGATCAGAAAGCCGTCCCGCCACGCGTAGTGATACGGACCGTATATGGCGATCCCATCGCTGTCCGGTTGGTGCCCGATAATCCGCGCGGACCAGTCCACCGTGCGCAGTAGAATTCCTGGGAAGACGCAGAGGCCAACCTCGCCCTGCGACTCAGCCAAGGTGAAGCGTTTGCCCAGCCAGACGCGCCAGCGCAGGGGAGTGGGACGCACGCCGGTGTCGAGGCGCATCGCCAATTCAAAGGCCCCTTGCGGCCGTGGCCAATCCTTGCGCATGCGCTGGAAGACATCTCCCTGCGCGAGGCGCCTCCAGAATCCAGGGAAGTCGGCGGTGGAAAGAACCCACGCCGCACCCTGCGGGCGGATGCCATGAACGGGAGCGGCGGCGAGAGTTCGCTGATCGAGCCACACGAGTATTACGAGAAGAACTACAAAGGCAAGCAGGCTCCGCCAGCCGCGAAGACCATTCCGAATGCGCCTGATGATGTTGGGCAAGGGAGGACGCCTAGGTCGCGTTCCAAACGGCTTCTTTTTCTTTGTCCCG
This sequence comes from Candidatus Hydrogenedentota bacterium, assembly GCA_020847495.1. Classification (GTDB taxonomy): domain Bacteria; phylum Hydrogenedentota; class Hydrogenedentia; order Hydrogenedentales; family SLHB01; genus JAHDWY01. The sequence continues at coordinate 9,691 of JADLCA010000164.1, forward strand.
CTTGGCCTCGAGGGAATTCAGCACATCCGTCAGTTCGCTGCGAATCTGCGCGGCTTCTTCGGCTGACGTGGCCTGCGATAGCCGTCCGTCCAGGCGCAGCCGCTCTTCCGCGATCTTCGCATCATAGCGTTTATCGATTGCCGCGATGGCTTCGCGCTGCGCGTCGGTCAGCTTCTGAGACGGCCCGCTTTCCTTTTCCAGGCGCTCGAGTGCGATTTCGTAGGCGCTTTTCACTGGTCATCCTCCTTCGCGTCGTACACGGCCCGCGATCACAGCGCGAACTCGTCGTCGAGAATGCTGGCGATGAATCGCTCGATCGATACCGGATAATACCGGCTGTTGGGGGTCACAATCACCCCTGTGGTGATGTCCTCGTAGCGCTGCAGGTCGTCGAGCGTTTCGGAGAGCACGCGGTCGAGCGTGGCATCGAGATGCCGCACCTCCAAATGTTCGGAGGTACATTCGACGGGCCTGCCTCGAAACCCCAGGAAACCGAACATCCGCCCCGTCAGCGCTTCGTCGACGTTCCCTTCGCCGAAGATCTCACCATAGCTTGGCTCGCAATGCGATGGGCGGATCACGAAGCGTGGCGACACCTGGACCTTCCCGCGAACTCGCATCGTGCCGGACTCCAACCCAATCCGCGTGCCGAGACACACATACGGGAGTTCGTGGTATCCGCTGATAATCCCGTGGGTGGGTTTCTTGACGATCTGGGTCTTCCGGAAGATCTCGCGCATATCCTCGCCGCTGAACATCCGACTCCTTTAGCACGCGGCATTGCCCCGCCGATTACGACAACTGCTCCATGCCGGAAGTGTAGCGCAGGGTTTGAGCATAGGGCAAACGGAGATGACATGTGGCCGCGCCCGTGGATTGCGGAGGAATTGAAGTCAATAAAGACACAGGCGAGGGCGCCTATGCCACACGCGCTTGCCCGACCCTGGGCCGCTCTTCCTATCCTCCGGTCCTTGGGTCGGCCGAAGGTTTGAAACGCCTCGAATGAACTCCTCATCGAGAAAGACGTGAGGCACAGGCGCCCTCGCCTGTGTCTTCGCTTGTAATGCACGGCTACCTCGCAGGGTACTTTCCAAAGGGATAAAAAGCCCGCCGTTCTTGCTTGTGGGTTGGCCTGTCTCCGCGAACTTCAACGCAGACAGGTTCGTCGCCGTATCGCCCACTTATCAGCGGGCGGTGTGGTCGCGGATGTCGTATTTGCGCACCTTGTAGGTCATGTCGCTGCGGGTGAGGCCCAGTTTTCGGGCAGCCTCGGCTTGGGCGCCGCCGGAGGCGTCGAGCGCCCGGATGAGCAAGTCGCGTTCGAGCCGGTCGAGAACTTCGCGCACATTCAGTTCGCCGGGTAAGGCTGCGATCACATCTTCCACAGTGCAAGGGCCTTTGACTCGATCAAAGGCGGAAAGCGCGGGTCCCATCATGCCGGTGGCAGGGAAGTCACTAGCGCCTAGCTCCGAGCCGCGCCCGAGGATGTACGCGCGCTCGATCAGGTTGCGCAACTCGCGCACGTTGCCGGGAAATGAATACGCGCCGAGAGCGTCCACTGCTTCCGGGGCGATGGTGCGTCTCGTCACTTTGAGGTCTTTGGCGACCTTGCCGAGGAAGTGCTCGACCAGCACCGGGATATCGCCCGAGCGATCGCGCAAGGGAGGTATCGTCAGCGGTACAACCGCGAGCCGGAAGTACAGATCCTCCCGGAACTGTCCGTCCTTTACGCGCGTTTCCAGATCGCGGTGGGTCGCGGCGATGATGCGCACATCCACATTGCGCGGAGTCGTGGAGCCCACGCGCAGGATCTCGCCATTGGTCAATACGCGCAGCAGCTTCGCTTGAAGCCCCAGCGACATCTCGCCGGCCTCGTCGAGAAAGAGCGTGCCTTTGTGCGCCGCCTCGAACAGGCCCTGCCGCGCCTGGTCCGCACCGGTGAACGAGCCGCGCTCGTGGCCGAAGAGTTGGCTTTCCAACAAGTCCTCCGGCATCGCGGCGCAGTTTACCGCGACAAAGGGGTGGTTGCAGCGTTGGCTGCGGTTATGGATAGCGCGCGCGACGAGTTCCTTGCCCGTTCCGGTCTCTCCGCGAATCAGCACGGTGGCGTTCGTGGGCGCCGCGCGCAGGATGAACTCGCGCACTTCGCGCATGGCGGGGCTGTCTCCGAGGAGTTCGGTGTCTTCCGCGAGACGTTCCACCTCATCGCGCAAGCGCTCGTTTTCGCGCAGAAGTGCCGCGTGACCGCACGCGCGGGCCACCGCGGCGCGTACGGTGTCGGGATTAAAGGGTTTCGTGATGAAGTCGAAGGCGCCTTCCCGCATGGCGGTCACCGCCAGTTCGATGGTGGCGTAGGCCGTGATCATGATCACCGGCAGGGTGGGGTCGGCGTCCTTGGCCGCGGCCAGGAGGGACAAGCCATCCCCATCGGGCAAGCGTTGATCCGTGATGACCAGATCGAGCGGCTGGGCCGTCAACACGGCGAGACCCTCTTTCACCGTAGCTGCTTCAAGGACCTCGTGCCCGTCCTTTTCAAAGAGCACCGTGAGAATCCGGCGCATGCCGGCTTCATCTTCCACTACAAGTATACGGTTCACGATTCCCCCTTGCCCGCATCCGTTGCATTGGGTGCCAAGGCTCCGGGCAGCGTCAGCGTGAAACGCACCCGCCCGGCTGCGTTCTCCGTCAATTCCAGTTCTCCCCCGTGGGCGCGCGCGATGTTGCGCGCGATAGCGAGGCCCAAGCCGGTGCCGCGAGGCTTGGTCGTGAAGAACGGCTCAAAGATACGGTGCACTACTTCTTGCGGCACCGGCTCGCCCGAGTTCTCCACGTATAGTTCGAGGGCCGAACGCCCGTTCCACGCGCAACCCAGCGTGATGCGTCCGCCGGAACCGGCGGCATCGATGGCGTTCATTACCAGGTTCAACATCACTTGTTGGATCTGAAATCCGTCGAAACGGGCCGTCCGGTCCGTCGAGCATGCGGTCACGATTGTGGCACCGATTTCCCCGGCGCGAGCGCGCGCGATGGACTCCACATACCCAATCAAGTTGGACACGGACTCCGGCTGCAAATTCGGCTTTGCCGTTCGCGCATAGGCCAGAAAATCCGTGGTGAAGGTCTCGAGGCGCTGGGCTTCTGTCGCGGCAATGTCAAACATCTCGCCGCACAGCGCCGGGTCCAAACCGGGCTGCTTGGCCGTCGACAGGGAACTCGAAATCATGGCGATGGGATTGCGGATCTCATGCGCGATCGCGCTCGCCAGCCGCCCGATCGCGGCGTGCTTCTCTTCCGAGACCAGGCGGTCTCTCGCGGTTTCAAGCTCGGCCAGAGTCGCCTGGAGCTTGCCCTGCTCGTTCCTGAGCTGCGCCACGAGCAGCCACGCCACCAACCCCACTGCGAAGTAGATGAGCACCATGGTGGCGGCTTCAAAATACTCGCTGAGGTTTACATTGGCGTGGCCTCGAAAATAGACCCACACCTGGAGCAAGGTGAGTACGCCCGCCAACCCGGCGACGCCGAGCGTCCCCGGCAACGAATAACGGAACGCCGCCGCGATCACTGGGAGGACCAGTAGCACTGTATAGTGCGAATCTTCGCTGGTGGCCAGCGTGGAAAACAGCGTCGCGAACGCGATATGCAAAATGATGGACAAGTGTGCGTACGCGCAGACGATCTTCCATCCGAGTGGCCGCCTGAGGGAATTCAGCCAGAGCAGTTCCACGGTCTGCATCAGGAAACGCCCTCCGAAAAGGGCGATCACCAGCCTCGATGGCAGGCCGAGCACTGA
>JADLCA010000165.1 GCA_020847495.1 Candidatus Hydrogenedentota bacterium
ATGCGCGTCCAGAGCGACATATCACACCACCCTCAGTACACGGTTCACCGCGGAGGTGACATTCACCCAACGCTTCTCGACGGCTTCCAGTTCCTTGCGGCCATCATTGGTCAGCGTGTAGCCGCGGACCCGTTTGCCGGTCTCGCTTTCCATCCAATCCGCCGCAATCCATCCGGCTTCCTCCATGCGATGCAGAGCCGGGTAGAGCGACCCTTGCTCCACTCGCAGCGCGTCGTCGGAGGCTTGCTGAATGGCGGACATGATGGCGTAGCCGTGCATCGGCGCGCGTCGCGACAGCACCTTCATCACAAGTAGATTGAGCGAACCCTGCAAATTGTCAGTAGCCATAGTAAGTTGTCTTACTAAGACAACTGTATTTCGGGATGGAATGGCTGTCAAGGATTTTCTGCGGCGGATTCGATGATGGGCTACATACCGGCGATTGCGCGCAACGGCTCGGTCTCGGCGATGTTCTTCACCATAATGTTCAGAAACAGACCGCGGGGATCCAGCGAATCCATCACCAGTTGAAGTTCTGCCGGATGGAACGACCCCCGCACCAGCAACGGCTTGCCATGCTTTTGCACGCGTTGTAGATACTGGATCAGTTCGGCAACCGGCGGCCCCAGCGCATCGTTATTGATTTCGTAGCACCGGATTTCATCGATCTCGAGGATGGCGTCCAACAGGAACATCGACGTGGAGTGCAGGTGGATGAAACTCGACGCGAAGTGACGCGCCAGCATACGGTCCACCGGTTGGACGAATTGGCGGTATAGCTTCGGAGAATAGACTGCGGTGGCGTCTTCCTGCATCCGGATGATGGGACCTGGCGCCCAGAGCGAGTATTGAGCGTCGAAATAGCCGCCTTCAAACAGGGGGACCCGGCGCCAGAGCGCCTCGGTGAATTGACACAGAAACTCGCCGCCTCGTCTGAGCATTTCCGCCGATTCCCCGGGCGAGTCGACGAGGTCGAGCAGGCTTTGGGTGTGTCCCCGCAGCAGCGCGTGCAGGTCCGTTGGTCCTAACTCCGCCGAGTGACTTACCGGAAATCGTCCATTCGCCTCCTTTACAAGCGCTTCGGCAAACTCCAGATAGAGGCGGAACCAGGGATTGTCGGGATCGAGACGAACCTTGAGTGCATTCTGCCAAGGCAACGTGACTTCCTCCGCCAGGAGATTCTCCGGGAGGATGCGCAACGGCCGCCCGAGCGCCGCGGGCAGCCACGGAATGGCCACCTGGCCGGGACAGGCTCCCCTGATCATGTCGTCGTCCATGGTTTCGCCCTCGCGCAGCATTCGCACGTGATCGCGGAGGAAGTCCGATGGAACCACCTGTTCCGGCGTTAAGCGCTCGTCTTCCGGAAGTGCCCGGAGACTTTCAAACTCAGAGAAGGGAAACCAGCCGATACAAGTAAAGCCGACTAAGGGACGCTTAACGGCGTCTCGATTCCAGAAGGCCCGGTAGCGGGCGACCTTCGCCGGGTCGTTCCCGAATTCGAAGGGCTGCATGGCGCCCTCAATATAGCACCAAGTCTGCAGTGTTCTCCCGGCGCGATCGCCGGGGCGTCTTCCATGACGAGTTCGGTTGCTGCTATTTTTGCCCGTGTGAAATGATGACAGCCATGCGCATCCGACCAGCTCAGATGGACGATGCACCGTCGATCTGGCGCATCATCGGCCCGACCATACGTGCCGGCGAAACGTATGCCCTGGATCGTGATATGACCGAAGCCGACGCTCTCGCATATTGGATGAGCGACGATCGGGAGACCTTCGTAGTCGAGGAAAACGGCGAGCTCATAGGCACCTACTTCATGCGTGCCAATCAGGCCGGTGGGGGCAAGCATATCTGCAATTGCGGCTATATAACGAGCGTGAGTGCGACGGGTCGCGGTGTTGCCCGCGCCATGTGTCAGCACTCTCTGGGCTACGCGCGGCAGCGTGGCTATCGCGGCATGCAGTTCAATTTTGTCGTCAGCACGAACACACGCGCGGTGACACTCTGGGAATCGTTTGGATTCGAAATCGTTGGCCGCCTACCGCTGGCATTTCTTCACCCAACGCTCGGATACGTAGACGCGCTGGTGATGTTTCGTTCGGTTTAGGGATTAGGCCTAACCTGGCAGGCCGATGATCGGCTCTGGCGAGTGAAACGGAATGGAAGAAAGCGCGAGGGACCAGCCACCGAGGGAGTGAAACTCCCGGCCACGGTCAACACGGGAATGGAGAGTTCCAGGGGAATCCAACCAAGGCCGGCTCGCGACAATCCGAGACCTCCGCAAAAGATCGAGGGGTGCAGCCTGCGAGCACCGGAGAATCTGGTAGTTTGGATACTTCACATCGTGTCAGCACAAACGTTTCGCAGTCTCATGGGCGGGAAGACCGCACTGCTGTTGCTCGCCATAGGAACGACCGCCTGCCCGTTGGCGGCCGAGAAGAACTATAAGAACTGGTCCGACTACGGCGGCGGACCGGACTCTTCTCACTTCGTTGCGCTGAACCAGATCAACAGGTCCAACGTCAGCCAACTGCAGGTGGCATGGGTCTATCCGACCGGAGACAACCATGCTTACCTGTTCAATCCGATCGTCGTCGATAACATCATGTACGTGCTGGCGAGGAACAGCTCGCTGGTCGCGCTGGACGCCACTACGGGCAAGGAGATCTGGATCCATGAGAACCTCCCGGGCCTGACCTCTCGCGGCATCGCCTATTGGGAAAGCAAGAATCGCAAGGACCGCCGGCTGATCTTTGCGATGAACGACTACCTTCAGGAGATCGACGCCCGCACCGGCAAATCGATCCTGACATTCGGCAAAAAGGGACTGGTGGACTTGCGCGAGGGATTGGGCCGGGATCCCAAGATGGTCGGCCGCATTCAAACCGACACGCCGGGCCGCGTCTTCGAGGACTTGATTCTTATGGGGTCAACACCGGGCGAAGCCTACCTGGCTCCTCCCGGCGACATTCGTGCCTACAACGTAGTCACGGGCAAACTGGTCTGGACCTTCCACACCATTCCGCATCCCGGCGAGTTCGGTTACGACACCTGGCCGAAGGATGCCTGGAAATACGCGGGCGGGACGAACACCTGGGGCGAAATCACCGTGGACGTGAAACGGGGCATTGCTTATTTCCCCACCGGATCGCCAACTTACGACTACTACGGAGCTGACCGCATTGGCTCGAACCTGTTCGGCAACAGTCTGCTGGCCCTGGACGCACGCACCGGCAAGCGGTTGTGGCATTTCCAACTGGTCCACCACGATTTGTGGGATTACGACACAACCGCAGCGCCGCAGTTGCTGACGGTGACGCATAACGGCAAACGGGTGGACGTCGTCGCGCAGTCGAGCAAACAGGGCTTCCTGTACGTGTTTGACCGGGTGACGGGCAAGCCTCTGTGGCCGATTGAAGAACGCCCGGTACCGAAAAGTCAGATGCCGGGTGAGCAGGCGTGGCCAACCCAGCCTTTCCCCACCGCGCCGCCGCCCTTCGCACGCCAGACCGTCTCCGCCGACGACGTGAACCCGTACATCCTCACCGATGAAGAGCGCGCCAGGTGGAAAGAGCGCGTCCGCAAGATGCGCATCGAGGGGCTGTACACTCCCCCGGGCTTGACGGAGACCATCTCCATGCCTGGCGCGCGAGGAGGATCGAATTGGGCCAGCGGCGCCGTGAACCCGACCAAAGGCTTGATGTACCTAAATACGCAGGACTGGCCGACTATCTACAAGTTGAGTTTCCAGGATCCTCTTGCCAAGACCGTCAGCGGTACGGGCGGCAAGGCTCTGTATGTGGCAAGGTGCCAGGCATGTCACGGCAAAAATGGCGTCCGGGCAGGTTCCGGTCCACCGCCGCTGGCGTCCATCGGAAAGCGTTTGCCGGTCGACGCGTTCCGCATGTCGGTTCGCAACGGCCGTGGGAAAATGCCAGCCTTTCGGGATCTGGACGATCGCGAAGTCGAGCAAATATTCGAGTACCTCAACGGGCTTGAGCTCCCCGCCGATGCCGTCGAGAAGAAAGTGGCAACCGGCGGGCCTGTGGTCGCATCCGGTGGCGTACCGGGTGGGCTGGTTGTTCGCGAAAACAATGCCGGGCAATACACACCGCTCGGCGGTCCTGACTATCCGGCGGGGAGCCAGACGCCGAGTGTCCGCTACTACACGGATTGGGGACTTTATCCCAACCAGCCTTACATCTTCGGTCCGCCATGGTCGCAGGTGGTTGCGTATGACTTGAATGCCGGAACCATCAAGTGGAAGGTTCCGCTGGGCCAGGATGCCGCCGCCGCGGCGCAAGGCGCCAAGGACACCGGCGCGTTCATGGCCGAACATCATGGCATGATCGTGACCTCAACAGGGCTGATCTTCATCGGCGCCAGTGACGGCAGACTGCGGGCGCTGGATGAAGAGACGGGCAAGGTGTTGTGGACCGCAAAGTTGCCGGCCGGCGCGGAAGGCGTCCCAGCCATGTATGAGGCGGGCGGGAAACAATTCCTGGTGGTCTCGGCATCATCCAGCGTCACGCCAGGCGGCGGGCACCCAGGGCACGCACATATCAAACCCGATCTGCGCACGGACCTGCCGAAAGGCTACGTGGTGTTCGCATTGCCAGGGAAATAGTGGATAAGTGCGCATCCCTTTGGGCTCGGTGCATGCCGCGCGGTCGACCAGGTGGTGGTTGAATGGCCGTCGGGCAAGCGGCAGGTGTTGAAGGCGCCGGCGGTGAACCGGTATTTGGCTGTGAGAGAGCCATAGGACGTCGTCAGTCATTTCCGCCACGCCCGTTCTCCGAGCCTGCCGTCGAGCCCGGAGTGACCGTCACGGATGGTCTGGGTTCGTTTTGTGCGGCTGCC
>JADLCA010000166.1 GCA_020847495.1 Candidatus Hydrogenedentota bacterium
GAATCACCATGTTCTGCGGCCAGCGCGGCTCGACCATGACAGGACCTCCTCTACGCGGAATAGAAGTTGACCACCACAGATCCCATCACGGTGACGTTGGTCCCTGTCACCACGGCCTTGATCATATGCCGCCCGGCGGTCAACCCGGTGAACCCTCCGGTCGCCACGCCCTGCGCCGCGAGTTGGATCGGCATTCCCGTGGTGATGAACGACAGCCCGCCATCGAAGGATTGCCAGAAACACGCTGAGGACCGGTGCGGCTGTCGGACGAGGACAGTCACTTCTCGCGGAACCCCCAAATTCGCCCGCGGAGATAGAGCAGCACACTCTTTCCAGTAGCGAGAAGGGCTGGTCGCGCGCAGGGTATCGCGTCCGAAATAGGCAGCAGGGACGCGAGCCCCACGATCGTCCCAAGCGGGATACTCAGGCGGGAGGAAGGTAGACCGGTGGCCTTCTCCACGGCAACAAGAACTACGGATTCTTGCCCGTGACAGTAGGTTCCAGAGGCAAAGACCACCAAGGATTCAGTCGAGCAGATGCCGATCGGGACATGCTCGGACACATCCGTGATCGGCGTGGCCCATTGGAGGTTCCGGTGACGGAGGTCAACGGACCAGACCATGCCGTGATTGCAGGAGGGTAGCGCTATGTAGCAGGAAGACACATCGTTGCAGAGTACATGGAAGCCGAGATCGCCGGGCAAGTCAATCTGCACCAAGCCCGCACGCTCAACGGCGACAAGGGAGAACGTTTCGCGTCCCAGTGAACTCCGCAGGACGCCGAATCGCTGCCCCGGTTCCCCCCAGTCCTGGATCTTGCCGGCAATCGGCTCGGAGCGATTCACTTCCCCGCTAGCGGCAACGAGATAGATCACCTCCTTGGGGAGAACTACTGCCGCCAAGTCATCATCAAAGACCAGTAACCGTATGCAAGGACTGATCGTCCCCCGTTCCCAGAGCGCGCGTCCGGAGCGAAGGGAGACGCCTTGAACTGAAGAAGGCGTTGCAAGCACAAGCGAGTCAGCCAGGTGTACGCAACTCGTCAGCCGTGCATCCACCGAGTCGGCGGGAAGGTGGATGCGCCATCTCTCCGCCCCGGAGTTCAGATCCAAAGCCACGTACACGCGGCGGCTATCGACCGTGCAGTCAGCCACGATCGTATTGGAACAGACGAAGAACCCATTCAGGTGTCCGTATTCCCGCTCGCTAATGGACCATAGCGCACGTCCGTCAATGGCCCGAGTCAGGTGGTACTCAGATTGGCGGGCAACGAGCAAGTACGGGTGGAGCCTCGTGCGTGCCCCCTCGGGCACGGGCGTACCTACCACGCGCCACAACGATTGCCCCCCACCTACCGAGAATGCCTCGACTGCCCCGTCCTTCGTGAGTACAGCCGCGAAATCGGTGCGATCCTCGCTCAATGGCACGATTCCGGCAAACAGCGTGTCTTGGTCACGCTTGCCGGTCGACCAGTCCAGCCGAAGCGATCGAGCGGAGTGGCCTTAATGACTCTCTATCTCAGGCTCCGCGCACAACCAGGCGTCTTCTGTCAAACACAACATCAAGACAAGGCACAACCAGATCAATCGCCCGACTGGAGCGGTTCTCGAGCCACCGGTTGTCGAGGTGTCTCTGAGTTGGAGACTCACTTCATGTACTCCTTCACCGCTTCCAATGCCTCCTTCTGTTTCGTCGCCCGTTCGTTGGACTTTGCCTCTCCGTCCACATTTACTTCCTCGTTCAGTTTCATTGCGAGCAATCCAGCGAGGCTGTCGATCGCATCACTCGCCCGCCCGGTTGGGGAATCGCCGTATACAATTCCAATGATTCTATGCGCCAACAGCTCGCAGTCGTGTTTGGTGATGCGATACGATGGATCGTTCACATCATCGTTTTTCTTGCCAAGAATCTCGGTGAAGTAGGTCAACAGACCCAGGAACGCCTCCTTGCTGGGCCGGCGGTCGCTGAATGGCTCCTCCTTCTTCGGATCGTCGTCCTTGATCCAATTCCTCGCGTGCGTGAGCATGCCTATTACAGCGTCTGCGGCTCGCACCAGAAACTCATCTCCGCTTCCGGCTGACATTACCTGGCGGAGTACAAGCATCTTCTGATACAGAGCTGTCAGGACGTCGTCTTTGGATGCTGCAAACCACGCGAAGTCACGACCGAGGCCAGCGGGCTTGGCCCACACCCTGGCACCGGGCAGCAATTCTCTGAAGCTCCCAAGCCCCCCCAACTCCCTCGGCAAGTAGATCGGCGGCACGCCCATCACGGCCATCATGTCCGGCGCGGTCAGCGTGCCATCCTGCGTCTTCTGCAGGAGATCCGCCATGACCGTCACCGGCACGTTGGCCCCCTTGGCGTACGCGGCGACCGCGGCCGGGGCCATCCGGAGCGCGCCCCCGCCCGCCTCGCCGCCGGCGGGCAGCGACGACGGGGACGTGCCGACGGCGAGCTGCGTGGCCGCCAACGGGAGTCCGCTCGCCCGCGAGTGCTTTCGGAACCAGCAGACCGGGAATCACCATGTTCTGCGGCCAGCGCGGCTCGACCATGACAGGACCTCCTCTACGCGGAATAGAAGTTGACCACCACAGATCCCATCACGGTGACGTTGGTCCC
>JADLCA010000167.1 GCA_020847495.1 Candidatus Hydrogenedentota bacterium
AATCCTGCGCGATATCACCGGAGCCGAATTGGATTGGAAACCCTACTACCGGTACCTGGAGGCGAAATACGGCCCCCTCTATGGCCTGTGAGCCAAAGGATGGCCTAACGAATCTCCCGCTGCAATGCCGTGACAACCCCCTGGATCTGAACCATCCTCGCGGGGAACAGCATCGGGTGCATGGCCGCGTTTGCGGGCCTCAGTTCCACCATGTCACCGCGCCGGTAGTAATGTTTAACCGTGGCCTCGTCATCCACCAGCGCCACCACGACATCTCCCGCTTTGGGTCTTAGCTCGGGGTTGACGATGATGGTGTCGCCGTCAAAGATGCCATCCTCGATCATGCTGTCCCCTTGGACACGCAGGCAATAAGCACCCGGCCGCAGGTGCCTTGAGGACACTGGCACGTGGCTTTCCACGTTCTCCTCGGCGAGGATCGGGTACCCTGCGGCGATTCGTCCTACGAGAGGCAGCACGCCCATCTCATTCTGGTACAAGCCCACCGCGGCCTGCTCGGTCACATGAATGCTGCGGGCCTTCGAGGACCGCTCGATAAACCCTTTCCGCTCCAAGGCCAGCAGGTGGTCATTGACCCCGTTGGTGGATGAAATATCGAACTTCGCGCCGATCTCCGCGATGGTCGGTGGCATCCCGTGGTCGCGAATGCACTCGATAATGTAGTGGAGAATCGCCAACTGTCTCTTGGTAAGTCCTTTTGCCATGTCCACCTCATTATCTGAAATCTTTTTCAGCCTTATTTAAGCACGAATTTCGCCCGCTGTCAAGAGGCACGAGTTGCATAGCGATCGCGCATAACCCCGCGATGGGCTTTGGCGGGGTCGCTCGAAGGAGGTCATGTGCTCTTCGCAGGGCGGGATTCGTTCCCGCCCTCTTGATTCTCTTATAACGAATCACGAGCAGGTTGAACCTGAGCCTGAATAAACGCGACGCCCAACTGGGAGCACCGCATCCCTGCCGGATCTTGAACAACGAAGCGGCAATCCCCGCCTCGTCAAGAAGGCGGGAACAAATCCCTACGATATGCGCTCGTCATGAGATTCGTGCGACACCGCACCACTGCTGAGAAACGCGGCAGAAACACGCGGCACCTTCGATGCCATGGCAGCTGGTTACCGTACAATTGCCTCCGGCGTGGGCCAATAGTATCGGCAATCACACGAGGTCGAAGGTGTACAACTCCGCGTTGTCGAGCTTGAACAGAATCTGAACGTCCGTTTCCTGAACTTCCCCGATGGATTTGCCCTTCCAGGTGATCTCGCTGGCGAATCCAGTCGTGGCAAGTGGGTCGCAGTCGTCGAAGCTCCACCCCTCCAAGGTCTTGTTATTGCCGTAGCGCAGTTCCACGCGGATGGAGCCGGTGACGCGCGCATTCACAACCAGGCGTTTTCCGCGAGCATCCAGCGCGCGCGTGAGCACGAGGCCCGGCTCGGTCCCTGACGGTCTCAGTCCCACCAGCCGGTCCAGTTCCGCGCTCATCAGGCCAATCGCGCAGACATTCTCTTCCTTCGTATCGTGCGGGAGTGGAAAACCTCCGTAGTAGAAGCGCATGGTTTCGCCCTCGATTACGGGACTTTCCGCGATCATGGCCATGCCGTGGTCCCACGCGCCTTCCGGTCCGCGTTCTACCCACGACGGGTGCTTGGGCAATTGAGTCCACTGGTATCCGTCTCCGCTCCAAGCCAACTCCGCCTGCATGAAACCCGTGGCGCGGTCGTAGGTCTGAAGCCCTCCGAAGAACAGGTCGCCCCGGCGGAACACGGTCATGCCGTAGAACTCAGGCAAATCCGTCTCCGTCGGCACGAGAATGACCGTCTCGTGGGTCCATTGGGCGAGGTCTGCACTCTGCTGCACCGAAACGCGCCGCCGGTGATCGCCCGCCCATGTCCGTGGCCTGCAGAATAGAAACCACAGGTCACGGACTTCGTCGTAGACGAAGTTGTTGTGCGTGTCACTGTGGTACGAGATGGCAGGTGCCTCTACAAGTCGCGTGAACGTCTTGCCATCTTCCGATGACGACACAAACACGCCGCCCTTCTGATTGTGGATAGCGAGATACTTGCCGGGATAGCGATCCGGCAGCGGGTTCATGCACACATCGATATTCTGCGTCTTGTCGGTGCCGAGCCGGATGCAGTTATTCTCCATACTCCCTTCGTACTCGAAAACGCCCAGGTTCGGTTTATTCCAGGTAAGACCATCTTCAGACTCCGCATAGCACACGTTGTAGGAAAAAGGCAGCTTGTTGTAGTACGCATGGCTGTTCCACACCGAGTACCACATCTTGTAGAGGCCATCTTGCGGATCGCGCAGCACCGTGCCGCCCATGTGTGGCCCCGTGCCTTCCCACGGCTTGTCGCGTGTGATGAGCGGATTGCCAGGATGCCGTGCAAGGGGAACCACAAACCGCTCCGCCATCCAACGATCGGCCACCACGCGGTCGTCGCAGAGGAAGTAGGGTCCGTGCGCCGCGGTGACGCGCCATGCTTCCTCAGGGCCCGCGGCCAGTGCGGCTATGAATAACACGGCGGTAATTGTCATGACCTTAGTCCTTCTTCGTAAACAGACCTTTGTTGACGCAGCGCACCTTGTACACACCAGTCCTTGCGGTGATGTACAGCGTCTTGCCGTCTTCCCCGCCGAAGGCGCAGTTCGCAGGACCCTGCGGCGTCTCCACGGTGTGGACCAGTTCGCCGGATGGAGTAAAGATTTGGACTCCTTCACCACATGTGCTCCACACGTTGCCCTTCTCATCGACAGCCATGCCGTCGGGGCCCGGCAGCGCGCAGAAGACACGTCCGTTGCTGAGCGACCCATCCTCGGCCACGTCAAACGCGCGGATGTGATTACCTTCGGTGTCGGCCACGTAGAGTGTCTTCTCATCGGGAGAGAGGCCGATGCCATTCGGTTTGATGAAATCATCCGCGATACGTGTCAGCTTTCCATCGGGAGAGAGCGCGTACACGCCCTGGCAGGGCTGCTCCTGCTCGCGCCCCTCGAGGCCGTAGGGCGGGTCCGTGAAGAAGAAAAAGCCGTCTGAACGCACGGTCACGTCGTTCGGGCTGTTGAGCTTCTTGCCATCATAGGAGTCGGCAAGGACGGTGATACTGCCGTCTTCTTCCGTGCGGGTGACACGCCGGTTCCAGTGTTCGCACGCGATCAGACGCCCCTTCGTATCCAGGTTGAGCCCGTTCGACTTGCCGCTCGGCGTGCGGAAGACCGACTTATCGGCTTTGAAGATGGTGTCCGCGGGTATGTCACTGAAAATGAGCCCGTCCTTGGGCACCCAGACCGGTCCTTCCGTGAACTGAAAACCTTCCGCAACAGTTTCGACTGGACCCGCGACGTAGTCTTCCGCGGCGCCTGCAATCAAAGCCGCCACAAGTACAACGGAGGAAAGCATAGTCCGGTCTCCTTCTGGTTTGCGTGAGGATTGCTCTACCCACGGCAGTCTTGCACGCACGCCCAGCGGAATCAAGAAGGCGCCGGGGAACCCCATTGAATGCTCCGTGCCCTCTTCTGCCGCACGTTTAACGGCGGCGGAGTACGTTCACAAGAAACCGCAAGTTCCCGTTTCTCACCATCGATTCGCATCGGCGCCCAAAACATGATACGGTTCTCTTCTGCTGCGGGCGAAGAAACCGGAGTTACTCATGCAAGCCGATTCATCATACGTGGGTTCTGTGTCGAAGCCGTTGGAACAGGAAGTCACTTGGCGGCACGCCATGAATTTTGCCGCCGGCGTGGGCGACAACAACCCCGCCTATTTCGACGATGAACGCGAAGAAGGCATCGTTGCGCCGCCGATGTTGAGCGTCGCTTTAACGTGGCCCTTCGGGGAAGACGCCGCATCGTACTGGGACCCACAAAAGTTCCCGCTGGACCTTCTTGTCCGCCAGGTCCACTACACGGAGACCATCGAGTTCTACCGCGTGATGCGGCCGGGCGACAAGCTGACCATCATCGCCGACCTTGCCACGGTCATGCCGCATCGCGGCGGCACCTACCTCATCATTCGCTGCTCCGCGCGCGACCAGACCGGCGAGCCCGTCTTCACCGAATACGCGGGCGCGTTGCTGCGCGGGGTGAAGTGCCTCGACAAGGGGACAGGCAGCGAGAGTGTCCCCTTTGTGCCCAAGTGCGCGGTGGAGGGTCCGCCAATCTGGGAAGAGACGCTGCACGTGGACCCTCTGGCACCTCACATCTACGATGGCTGCGCGGACATCTTCAACCCGATCCATACCTCGAGCCGGTTCGCGAAATCGGTGGGCTTGCCTGGAAACATAGTCCAAGGCACCTGCACGCTTTCCTGGGCCGTTCGTGACATCCTCAACCGCGAGGCAGCCGGCGACCCCGCGCGCCTCAAGCGAGTGAGCTGCCGCTTTACGGGCATGGTCCGTCCCGGTACGGCGATCGCCATCCGGCTGCTCGCCCGAATCCCCGGTGACGAACACGATGAAGTCTTCTTCGAAGTCGCCAACGCTGACGGCAAACGCGCCATCAGCGAAGGCTATATTGTGTTGGGTGCGAACTGAGATGAGTGGAATGGCACTGCCCCTCCAAGAAGAGCTTTCTCGGGCTAATCAGCCCGAACTGACGTGGCACTACGTCGAGAAGTGGGCTTCTCTGCGGCCCGAGGCCGAAGCCCTCGTCTTCAACGAGCAGCGCGTGACCTACGCCCGGTTCCAGGATCAGATGAACTGGATCGCCGAGGCCCTGCTGGAAGCGGGCGTGGAGTGTGGCGACCGCGTGGCGCTGCTTTCGATGGCGCGTCCCGAATTTCTGACGACTTTCATGGCCGCCAACAAAGTGGGCGCCATATGGCTCGGATTGTCCCCAAAATTCACGCGCGATGAACTGGGCTATCTGATCGGCGATTCTCAGCCCAAGGTGCTTATCGCGTTGCGCCAATATGGCGCGCGCGACCTCGGACCCGACCTGGAAGCATTCACGCGCGAGTTCCCCTGCCTGCGCAAAGTGCTGGTGATCGGCGAGCCCGTTACTGGCACGCGCTCCTTCTCCGAATGGGTTCGGAGCGGCAGACCACGCTTGCGTGAAGCGTTGGAGGAACGCGCTTCCTCCCTCACGCCCGACGACGAAGCCTTGTTGATGTACACTTCCGGCTCAAGCGGCCAACCCAAGGGTGTGCTCCACACCCACAAAAGCATCCTCGCCAACCTCACGATTCAGGCCCGTCATTTCGAGATGAATGAGAACACCCGCGGCCTGCTGCATTTCCCGATCAATCATGTGGCCGCCGATGTCGAAATCGGCTACGGCAGCATCTTCGCCGGTGGCGCCAGCATCATGATGGACCATTTTGATCCCGCGAAGACCCTCGAGATCACCGGCCGCGAACGGGTCACCGTGTTCGGGCAAGTCCCCGCCATGTTCATGCTGGAGTTTGGCGTGCCGCAATTTCCAGAGACAGACTGGAGCAGCGTGAAGTCCTTCATCTGGTCGGGTTCCGCCGCGCCGAAACTCGTCGTGGATGTCGTGACCGGCATCACGGAGCAAACCGGAGCGATGGTGCTGAATGGCTACGGTGCGACCGAGATGGCCGGTTTCGTCACCTACACGAAGCGCGGAGATTCACACGACCGGCTTCTGCACAGCGCGGGCAAGGTCGCCGAGGAATTCGAACTTCGCATCGTGGATAACGAGCGCCATGAAGTTCCCAACGGAACCGTCGGCGAGATCGCCGTGCGCGGGCCATTCCTCATGAAGGGTTATTACAAACGCCCGGACCTCACCGCGCAGGTGATGGATGCCGAAGGCTGGTACTACTCAGGCGACCTCGCGCGACAAGATGACGACGGTTACATCTACATCGTCGGCCGCAAATCCGAGATGTTCAAGAGTGGGGGAGAGAACATTTACCCCCGCGAGATCGAGGCCGTGATGGAACGCTTCCCCGGCGTGCTCATGGCCGCCGTCATCGCCGTGTCCGACCCCGTGTTCCAAGAGGTGGGCCGCGCCTTCGTCATGCCCCACCCCGGCCAGGAGGTCGATCCGAAGACGCTGGAAATGCATTGCCGCGAACACCTCGTCAACTTCAAAGTGCCCAAATACATCGAAGTGCGCCCGCGCCTCCCCATGCTCGCCAACGGCAACGTCGACAAACAAGCCCTCAAATCCGAAGCCGCCGGCGAATCACGGAATGGCGTGTAGACAACTCTTCAGTCCTTCCGCGGCCACGCCGCAGAACGGTCGCATCCCGCGCGCCTGTGGGGCGCGCCGGCTGCTGAAGCTTTGCCTTCAGAATTTGAGATGAAGACGGATGGCGGCGAATACACAAAGGGCGAAGACCAACGAGATAGACGTGTGGCATAGGCGCCCTCGCCTGTGCTCTTCATCTTCTTCAGATCCTTCACCACGAAAGGCACGAAACTCACGAAAGAACCCGGAAACGGTGCCCACCCATCGCGCCGATTTCACCAATTGCACAACCTCACCACGGGGAACACGGGAGAGAAGCGCTAGGACCGTTCTCTACTCAATCCGGCCATCCCGCCCAGGCATGCACTTTGACACGACCACTGGATGGACAAGATGAACCATCTGCATGAGAACGGTCGCAAAACTCGGGCGATATCGATCCCCACCAAGTGACAGCGCCAGAGGTGGCATGGGCATCCTGCCCATGGTCTTCAACACAGATCACCGAAGAAGATCTGCTTGCCCCGCGCAACCGCGAATTGAAAGGAGACATCCCAGTGCTTGCCCAACCCTCAGCCCCACGCCGCCGGCATATACGCCATTTCCCCTGGGAACGCCACGCACCAGCGTGGCTGCATTCCCTCCGCTCTCTGCGGCATCACTCATTGCCTACTCACTGCTACCGTAATTGTCGCCGCCCCATGGCTTGTGCGGCGCGACATCGAAGCCCAGTAGCACAGATCCAATCCATGCTTCGCTGTCGCGGCGCGACGGATTCAAGAAGCGCAGCCACGCGATAGTCTCCTCTGTGAAGCGCGGTTTAAGGTACTCGGCAATCTCCTCCACATCGAACGGTTGCTTCACAATATCTATCCAGTGCCTGCCGTCCACGTATTCGCATCCATCTTCCGCCACACGATAGCGCCATTCCGTTCGCTTGTTGTGTTCCCAACTCCACCGTGTCGATTTGTCTGGAGGATGCCCTAAGCTCAGAGGGATGCGATTGGACACTGCAGACCATCCGGACTCCGTTTCCTCGATGCTTAGCAGATTCGTATCCGCCTCATACGTGAACGCATGATCGCGGCTCATCCAGCCGCTCGACCCCCCACTGCCATGGCTGTATATCGTATCCCGATAGACTTCGTGCCACTCGTTCCCGCGTTTGGCCAGCAGAATGTGACTGGTGTGAGTGTGAGACCCATTGCCTTGCGGAATCGATGCCCAAGCTACGTGCAACAATCGGCCCTCATCCAGCCAGCCCAGCCAGAATGTCTCTTCATTGAATCCAGTTCGATGCGGCAATACCTGGTCCTCCGCTGTATCCCATATCAGCCCGGCGAGTGGCACCGACTGACCTGTCCCGTCGAAGACGAGATAGAACTTGACGTGCCGAACGCTCTCATTGCCGCCTTCGACGGGCAGTTCCTCGCGTTTCAGATGGTAGCCCGGCAACGGAGTCTCTGGCTGCACAGCATTTCGCGGTGATTCAGGTGAGCGACTCAGTGCCGCAAAAGCCTGCTCGCGCACAAAGCGGTCCTTGTCGGAGCACGCCCCTTCAAGCACGGCCCGCACGTCATTGCTTTCTGGCGCGATCGCAGCAAGCGCGGTCACTGCATAGAGACGCACTGTCGGGACGTCCGTGCGCGACAACGCAATCAGCTCCGGGAAAGACGGCTGAGCGCGTGTGCCCATCTGCCCCAAGGCGCACGCGGCCTGTGCGCGGACAGTCGCGTCCGCGCTCTTGAGTGCGGCAGTGAGAGGCGGAACAGCGCCCTCTCCCATCGTGGAGAGAGCATAAGCAGCGGTGCCGCGCACGCGCCCATCTTCATCATGCAGCAGTTCCAGAAGCCCCGCAATGCATTCATCCGACTTCTGGCCGATTTCGGCCAGAGCATACGCCGCCACCCGGCGCGATTCGGCTCGTGAATTCTTCAACTCATCCATGAGTTGAGGGGCCGCGTCCATTGCCGCGGGGCCTATGGGCCCTAGCGCTTCCGCCACCATCGTCCGCGAGCCGGGAGCGCCTAGCTTCATCGCCTCAATCAGCGCAGGCACGGCCGCCTGAGCGCGGGGGCCAACGATCCCCAAGCTCTTGGCAGCCAACTCGGACTGTCTCAACTGATCGTCCCGCAATACGGCCACAAGCAACGGAACGACGTCGTCCGATTGCCTTCCTATCAGCCCCATGACTTCAGCCGCCCCTTCAGCGAGCCGAGTATCGTCCCCGTATAGCGTGTCCTTCAACACGGGCACCGCCTCCGGGCCAATCCGGACCAGCGCTTCCTTCGCGGTGTCGTAAGTAACCCAAGGCCCCACATTGCTGAAACCCTCGATGAGCTCGGGCACGCCCGCAACCGCGCCGGGTCCGATGGCGCCCAGCGCGCGAGCGCCCAGAAACCAGACATCGGCGAAGGGGTGGCGCATCTCTTCAATAATCGCGGGTACGGCAGCTTCGGCGCCCGGCCCGATTCCTGCCAAGGCATGCAGCACCGGTTCGGCTGCGTAGTCTCGCTTCGCCTTCATGAGTTCAACCAACGCCGGGACCGCTTCCGCGGCCCCAGGTCCCATCGCACCCAAGGTGTGAATGGCCTGTGTGGACACCGAATAGTCTTCATCCCGTAGCATTTCAACGACGAGCGGAATGGCGGCGACAGCCTCAGGTCCTTTTAGCTCCAGATTCTTCAAGGCGGCTACCCGCGTCTCAGGAGATCCATGGTGCAGATCGTACTCAACCTGCTCCAGCGTGCCCTTGCGGATATCCCGCAGAGCCCATGATGCGTGATCGTTCCGTGCACTGTGGGAATCCGACTGTCCTTCAAGCAGCCGTGGGATGGCATCTTTTGCGCCCGGGCCAATGTTTCTGAGTGCAGTGGATACGCTACACCAGACTTCGTCGTCCTCGGTTTGCAGGGCGCTGACGAGCAATGGGACCAGCTCTTCGTTGTCAGGTCCCACGCGCTGAATAGCGGAGCTGGCCCATGCTCGCCGATCGGACTCAATGCAATTAACGAGAATCTCAAGCAATACCGGATAATGCACCGCGGCATCGAAGCCAATCTTGTCCAGGGTTTTCTGGGCGGCGGCGGCACGAGACGAAAGGCCATCTTCTCGCATGACATTAAGCAACGCAGGAACGGCCTTCGCCGCTGCAGGCCCGAGCCTCTGCAACGCATCTGCCGCCATTTCGCCGACGGTCTTATCCTCCTCGCCCGAGGGCATCGTATCTTGCAGCGCGACGATCAGAGCGTCGATGACTTCCTCCGACGCGTGACCGGAGCGGCTGAGGGCAAATGCCGTTTGACCGCGCACGTAGGGATCCTCATCCACCATGTTTTGCAGAAGGGTGGAGGCAATCTCCGCGGGAGGAAGGGGGCAGCCTACCAGAGCCTTGGCCGCGGACGCGCGTACCTTGGCTTCTGGATCGTCGAGAGCGGCCTGCAGGGCATTCTGCACCTCCTTGGAGGGTTCCTTGACGGCACCAAGGGCCAGGATCGCCTGCTCGCGCACATCTGCATTCTCGTCACCCATGGAGCGCATCAACGCCTGGGTGACTTCCTCAGGTGGCATATGCATGCGCCCGAGAGACCCGGCTGCGCTGGCACGCACCTTGGCTTCCCCATCATCGAGCGCATTGAGTAATGCTCTGAGAGCATCAGGGCCATTCACGCCCAATTGCCCGAGCGCTTCTACCACCGCGCAACGGACGCTGGCATCCGGATCGCTGACCGCCCGCAACAACGCGGACGTGGATTCTGGCGCTGGATCCACGCAATAGTATAGGGCTGTGGCGGCGCAGCGGCGTACAGCGGGATCGGAATCACCAATGGCGCGATTGATTATCGGAACCACCTTTTCGGGCGGGACCGTTGCTTCGAAGGAGATACTGAGCATTTGCGCCATCTCCTTGGACGTGGCAATACTACCTAGGGCGAGAATAGCGGCCGCTCGCACCTCGCCTTCCGGGTCCTCCGCTGCCGCTGCCAAGGCAGGAAATGCGCTGTGCGCTTCCCGTCCCCACATCTTCAATCCATATGCCGCGGATTTCCGCACGGAAGCGTTTTCCGCCTGAAGCACCTTGCATAGTGCCTCGACGCCGCCAGCGGGTACGGGACAAACCCTCCCTAGCGTCAGCGCGGCTTCTGACCGCACCGTATCATTCCCATCGTTAACGAATTGGATGAGCGCGGGCCCAAGCTCGGCTGCAGTCAGGTGCCACTTGTAGTCGCGCAAGGCGTGAAGGACCGAAAGCAGAACCTCTTCTCGATCATTGCTCAAGAACTGTCCGAGTTTCACCACACCCGCTTGGTCGTACCATCGCGTCAAGCTACGCGCCGCACACTCCCGGACACATTCCCGTTCGCTTTCAATTGCTGCGAGTAGCGCCGGTTGACCAACCTCTCTCATTTTGCCCAGCGCCTGTGCTGCCCATGGAACTGCTCGATCCTCGCCATTTCTGAGAACGCCTTCAAGCGCCGGCACTGCCGCACCACCAAGTCTTGCTAGATGTGCGATGGCGGTAGTCCGGGCGCTCGCGTCGTCACTCGATAGATCGGCAACGTAGGCTTTGACTCGATC